>NZ_JVEL01000295.1:0-838 GCF_001076875.1 Serratia sp. 506_PEND | reverse complement strand
AATAATGGTACCAGCCCAGACTGAAAAGAGACGCTGTTAGCACCATGAGGCCGGTACCGATGGACATCCGGCGACGACGATACAGCTGATGTAAACGGCTTTCGCCGGCAAGATGCGCCTGGGGAAACACCACATCGGTAAACAGCTGGCGCACAAACCAGACGCTGGACTCGCCCCGTGCGGCCGGATACGCCGCTTCCGTCAGACGATAACGCCGGGCCGTTGCCCGGGAGAAACCATCAAAAGGCACCCCCTGCTGGTACACCGAGCTCAGGTAAATCCCCCGTACCGGGAAACCGGCCATTTCGTCCCCAGCCAGCACATCTGACAGCATTGTCTGCAGGAACGATTTTAGTCCCGCAAGCTGGCGTATAAACAAAAACGCATCTGCCGGAGGCGTCTGCGCCGGGGGCTCCAGCATTGTGGCACTGAGCGCCGCGTTGAGCTGGCTAAGCCAGAGATCCCAGAATGTATCAAGCTCGCCGGACCATGCGTTTGTCCCCACCGTGTCAGGGCTGAAGCTCACGCCAAGCAGCGACTGTCGGGTCTGCGCATCCAGCTGGCGGAAAAAATCTCCTGCGCCATGCAGCATATCGATATGCGTGAGGACCACATAGACTGGCAGCCGCGTATGCAGCTCATCGGCAATGTCCATCAGACGGGTACGCAGCACCTGGGCTCTGGCGTGACGGGCGGATGTCCCCATCCTCGCCAGTTCACTGAGATCAAGCGTCAGGATCAGACCATTAAGCGGCTGGCGTCGGCGGTGCGCTTTCAGCCAGGTCAGCAAATGTCGCCACAGGTGGGCATTCTGCTCATTCTGGTCTTCCGTCCCCCG
>NZ_JVEL01000294.1:0-3987 GCF_001076875.1 Serratia sp. 506_PEND | reverse complement strand
GCACCGGCCGATCGACCGTCATCAAGAAACCCTGCGGCTGTTCCTCAACCGTGTCGAGGCTCAGGCTGCTGCTGATATCGTCACCCCGGCCGCCATAGCTCCATTCAATGGCCGGCGCCCCACTCTCGTTCATCATCTCTGACATACACTGCTCCTTATAAAATGAATTCAACACGCCTGCTGCGTGCCGGAACAGTAAACCGCTGCGGGGGGACCCGCGTCCACGCCGGGCGGCACGCTGGCGAACCAAACAACGAGGCGCGCAAAATAAAGCTCGAAATGAACAGTTTCCCCACGTGATAGCGCAGCATTTGAACGGCCTTTGCTGTAGCGCAGAGGCATAGTGATGACGTTGCCGCCACCGGAGAGTGTTATGACCGCGATTAAACCGGACGCCATCGACCGCGTTCTCCCCGCCGCCACGCCCTGGCTGGCCGTCATCAACGTGCTGTTCGCCGGCATCGCGGCGGCGCTGCACGTGGGTAAGGCCACCATCGCGTTGCCGGCGCTGCAGGCCGAGTTTGGCCGTTCACTGGAGACGCTAAGCTGGGTCATTTCGGCCTTTCCTTTCGTCGGGGTGTTCGGCGGCATCGCCGCCGGACTGCTGGTGCGCCGCTGGGGCGATCGGCGCCTGCTGGCGCTCGGGCTGCTGATCATCAGCGCCGCCAGCTTCGCCGGCGCCACGCTGCACGACTTCAGCGGGTTGATTGTCAGCCGCTTTGTCGAAGGCCTCGGCTTCGTGATCGTGGTGGTCGCCTCGCCGGCAGTGCTGAACCGCATCGTCGCCCCGGCGCAGCGCAACCTGGTGTTCGGCATCTGGAGCACCTTCATGCCGGCGGGCATCGCCATTTCACTGTTTTTCGGCCCCCATCTCGCCGGTTGGCAACAGAGTTGGCAGGCCGGTGCGGCGTTGACGCTGCTGGCCGCCCTGCTGCTGCCGCTGACTACGTCCCGCCGCGCCGCCGAGGCGCACGTTCCGCCGTCGCCGCTGCGGCAAGCGCTGGGCGCGATGCTGCGGGCGCGCCAGCCGCTGTTGCTGGCGCTGATGTTCACCGCTTACAACCTGCAGTTTTTCTCGGTGATGACCTTTTTGCCGATCTTTCTGATGCAGCGCATCGGCCTGTCGCTCGCGGCCGCCGGCGGCATCAGCGCGGCGGCGGTGGCGGCCAACATCATCGGCAACCTCGCCGCCGGCGTGCTGCTGTCGCGCGGGCTGCCCGCCAGAACGCTGCTCGCCGCCACCAGCCTGTTGATCGGGGGCTTCGGCGTCGGCATTTTCCTGCCGATGACGCCCAACGGCCTGCTGATCCCGCTGTGCTTCCTGTTCTGCGCCATCGCCGGCATGCTGCCCGCCACCATTCTGGCCGCCACGCCGGCGGCGACACCGGAACCGACGCTGCTGCCGCTGAGTCTCGGGCTGGTGATGCAGGGAAACTACCTCGGCCAGGTGATCGGCCCGGTCGCGCTGAGCGCCATCGTGGCCGCGGCCGGCTGGGCGGCTCCGGCGTGGCTGGTGCTCGCGGCGGCGGTGTCAGGAGCCGTATTGGCGCTGGCGGCTACGCTTCCGTCAGGAAATCGATGAATTTCCGCACCTTCAGCGGGACAAAGCGCGCATAGGGGTAAAGCAGGATGAAGGGACGCGAGGCGCCGGCATAATCTTTCAAAACCTCGACCAGCGCCCCGTTGCTCAACTCTTGTTCGACGGTAAAGCGATACACCTGCATCAGTCCGGCGCCGCTTTTCACCAGCGTCAGCGTAGCGAGGTAATCTTCCTGGCAAAGCCAGCGTCCGGCAGTGTCCACTTTGCTATTTTCGCCTTGAACCTTAAACGTCCAGGCGGTTTTTCTGCCGGTGCTGGGCAACGCATACTGAATGCAATCGTGCCGGGCCAGATCCGCCGGCGTGAGCGGCGCAGGATGACGTTGCAAATAGCCCGGCGTCGCCACCACGATCAGTTCAGCCTCCTCCAATCGCCGCGATACCAGGCCGGAATCGTTCAGTTCGCTGCCGCGAATGGCGACGTCGAATTTATCTTCGGAGAAATCGATATTCTGATTGCTGACGTGCAGATTCAGCTTGAGATCGGGATAGCGATGCGCAAACTCGGGCAAACGCGGCAACAGCCTAAAATGCGCGTACAGCGTCGGTGCGCTGATGCTGAGCGTCCCCACCGGTTTGTCCCGTTCGCCGGAAATTCTCGCCTCGGCCTCCATCAGCTGGCTCAGCGCCCGGCGACATTCCAGGTAATAACGCTGTCCGGCATCCGTGACGCGCATCTGGCGTGTGGTGCGGATAAACAGCTTCGCCTGCAATCGCGTCTCCAGGCGCGCGACCGAGCGGCTGACCGCCGCAGGGGTTATCCCGGCGGCATTGGCCGCTGCGGTGAAACTGCCGGTTTCTACCGTCAGGCAAAACAGCTCGATACTGCCCACCTGAACGTCGTCAAAATGGCGTTGCATGTCTCTCCCCGCCGATTCATTACATCAGGTATAAATTAAAATTCTTTCCCTATCATTTTTCAACCATCAGGTATGGATTACCGTTCACCTACGATCAATCACTATCCTGTCGAGGAGAGAAAATGAGCAAAGTAAAAACGGTCATCGTCACGGGCGCATCNAGCGGCTTGGGCTTCGCCATCGCGCAAGCCTACCTGGCGCGCGGCTATCAGGTTGTCGCAAACGCCCGTTCGCTTGAACGGCTGCAGGCGGCGGCGGACAAACTCGGCCGCCCGGCCAATCTGCTGCTGGCGCCGGGAGACATCGCGCTGCCGGAAACCGCCGAGCGGTTGTTCAGCCTGGCGATACAGGCTTTTGGTCAGGTAGATATTCTCATCAATAACGCCGGCATATTTATCGCCAAGCCGATCGCCGACTATACGCCGGAGGAGGTCGACGCGATGGTGGCAACCAATCTGAAAGGCTTCTTCTACCCGGCGCAGGCCGCCGCCCGGCATATGCAGCAACGCGGCGCCGGCCACATCGTCGCCATCACCGCGTCGATCGCCATGCAGCCCAACAGCAAAGTGCCCGCTTTGCTGCCTGTGCTGATTAAAGGCGGCCTTAACCACGCCGTGCGCGAACTGGCATTGGAGTTAGCGCCGCACAACGTGATGGTCAACGCCGTGGCGCCCGGCATCATCGCCACGCCGATGCATCAAAATGATGAACAGAGCCTGGCGCAGATGCGGCAACTGGCGCCAACCGGCCGCGTCGGCCAGCCGCAGGACATCGTCGATGCGGTGCTGTATCTGACTGACGCCAATTTCGTTACCGGCGCGGCGCTCGCGGTTGACGGCGGCGCCACCGCCGGGGTCTGGTGAAACCGGGGGAAAACGCCATGCCATACGTCAACATTAAAGTGACCGACGAAGGGGTCAGCGCCGCGCAAAAACGCATGCTGATCGAGGGAGCCACCACGCTGCTGGAACGGGTGCTGAATAAGCCACGCCACACCACTTTCGTGGTGATTGACGAGGTGGCCACCGACAACTGGGGCGTCGGCGGAGAGAGCGTCACCGCCCTGCGCGCCAAAGAACGAGGCGAATAACGGATGATTGATGCTGTGAGTCTCGTGTCGTAGGGTACAGCCGCTAGTTATCGTTATCGGGCCTGCATGATGAGACCAGGCACGCTTAGCGCGAAGGATAAGGCCAGTGGTGATCAAGGCCCGATAATGACAAGGCGCCGGTCGCGGCAAGATAAACCAGCACGCCGGCGAAAGCGATCAGCAGCACCTTTTCGATAACGGCAAGTCGTTTGTGTTCAGTCATTTGCATACTCCTTCGTGATATCGGGCGAACGGCCGCCCTCCTAAAAACTAGGAAAGCCTGGCGCAGGCGGCAAGCGCGGCTCACAAAATGAAACACAATAGATAAATTTATTTAATTATTTAGCCCTCTTTCTTTTCTCTCGCCGCCGCCTGTTCACCGTGCGGCGCCCGCCTTGCCCTTACCAGATTGTCCATCACCGTGCGTTCCGGATCGAG
>NZ_JVEL01000293.1:0-6011 GCF_001076875.1 Serratia sp. 506_PEND | reverse complement strand
ATAAACAAGGAAAAACTAACATGACCGACATTATTAACCTTCACGATACCCTTCCGTTACCGCCACAACCTGCCGGTTCTGCGCCAGCGCTGACCGCCACCCTCGTACAGGACGAGCAGCGCATCGGCTTTTGGCCGCAGTACTTCGGCAGCATACCACAGTGGATAATCCTTGAGCCGACGGTCTTCGCGTGGATGGACTGTTTCTGCGCCGACTACAACGGCGGTATCTGGAATTTTTATACGCTCAGCAACGGTGGTGCGTTTATGGCCCCGGAAGCGGAGAACAATGAACCGTGGTCGCTGTTCAACACTATGAACGGCAACGGCGGTGAACTCAGTGCCGACGCTGCGGGGATTGCCGTCTGTCTGATGACGTACAGCCACCATGCCATGCGCACCGAATGTGATGCCATGACGGAACACTACTACCGCCTGCGGGATTACGCGCTCAGTCACCCGGAATGCAACGCCATCATGCACATCATCGACTGAGCATCCCGCCATGTCGTATGAACTGTCTCACCTGAATACCCTGTGGGATGCGCTGGGGAAAATAACGGTCAGGGATGAGGACGGAGACGTTGTGACCGACGAACTCTTCCTGCATTTTCCGACGGGTACCTCTCTCTTCCCTGTCTGGTCATGGTTTGAATCCCAGCACGACGAGTTCGTCGTTGCCGTGAAACTGTACAACACATCAATCCCGGACGGGTCAACAGAAAGGAAAAGCCAATGAATATCACCCCTTGTCCCCCCGACAGCGGGGGAATATCTCCCGCCGCACAGCGCACTATCCGACGTGCGCTGACCCTGCTGGAACGCCAGTTACGCGAGCCCGGCGCCTCCTTTACCTCCACCACCGCCGTTCGTGACTGGCTGCGTCTGCAACTCGCCTCACTGGAGCGTGAAGTATTCACTGTACTCTTCCTCGATAACCAGCATCGTCTGATAGCCCACGAAACGCTCTTCACCGGCACCATCAATCATACGCAGGTCCATCCCCGCGAGGTGGTTAAGGCCGGTCTGAAGCATAACTGTGCCGCTGTCATTGTGGCGCATTGCCACCCGTCAGGCCTTGCCGAACCCAGCAATGCAGATCGTCAGGTCACTACGCGTATTCAGCAGGCGCTGGAGCTGGTTGATATCCGACTGCTTGATCACCTGGTGGTGGGCGGCATGGAGATCGTCTCATTTGCTGAGAGAGGGTGGCTTTAAGGAGAGAATAACGATGAAAATCATCAGCAAACGCCAGGCGATGGCGATATACCGCCAGCATCCGCAGTCCCGGTTGTTTCGCTTCTGTGCCGGCAAATACACATGGTCCGGCAGCATCTGCCACTACGCAGGTCGGGAAGTGCAGGATATCAGCGGCGTGCTCGCCGTCTTCGCAGAACGCCGTCAGGACCGCAACGGCCCGTACGTCGTATTACGCAGCGTCACGTTGAATTAATTCACGTTTAAGGAAGGCTAAAATTGTCGAATAAAATTCCGCCTGTAAACCACGATATCGCCGCCCCCTGGTGGGGGCTTAAACGCGATATCACCCCCTGTTTTGGCGCACGTCTGGTGCAGGAGGGCAACCGGCTGCATTACCTGAACGACCGCGCCAGCATCACCGGCACCTTCAGCGACGCGGATTTACGCCATCTCGACCAGGCATTCCCGCTACTGCTGAAGCAACTGGAGCTGATGCTGCTTTCCGGTGAGCTGAATCCCCGTCATCAGCACTGCGTCACGCTGTATGCAAAAGGGCTGGTATGCGAGGCCGACAGCCTCGGCTCGCACGGGTACGTCTATCTCGCAATTTACCCGACACCTGCAACAACAGAATAAACCTCCCGGCAGTTTTCCTTCGTTTAACTCACCAGTAAAGGTTTCCATTATGCAAACACAACCTGTTCCTCCGAAACGGGAGGTTTCGCCACGCCCGTCACCCGTGGCGATCTGGCAGCGCCTCCTGAGTCACCTGCTGGACCGTCACTACGGTCTAACGCTCAACGATACGCCGTTTGGCAACGATAGCGTGATTCAGGAGCATATCGACGCCGGTATATCACTGTGCGACGCCGTGAATTTTATCGTGGAGAAATACGATCTGATACGTACCGATCGCCGCGGCTTCAGCGCAGAAACACAGTCACCGCTTATCGGCAGTATCGATATTCTGCGGGCCAGGAAGGCGACCGGGCTGAGGACCCGTAATAGCTACAGGGCCGTTACCGACATCACCACCGGCAAATACCGGGAGGTGCAGCCATGAGGCTGTCCCTGACGGTGGAAGCCGATACCATCAACGTACTGGCCCTCAACATGGGCCGGATCGCTGTAGATATCGACGGTATTGAACTAGCCGACCTGATCAATGTGGTCAGCGACAACGGGTATTCGCTTCGTGTTGCTGACGAACCTGGGAAGCTGATTGTTGAAGATCTCCTGCCGCCCGTCGCCCGCCTTACCGGTATCCAATGCAGCACCGCGCATATCACCGAAGCCGACAACACTCTGCTGTTTGCTCTTTCGCATCAGTATGAAGACTTTGGTGAATCAGAATGGATTCATTTTTCGGGCTCCGGCTATCTGCTTCGCCTGAGCGCGTGGTCGTTTCCGGTCTTACGCCTCAAACGCCTTGGTGTGTCGAAAGCCTGTCGTCGGTTAGTGGTGACGCTTATCCGTCGCTACGCCGTTGGCATTATTCACCTGGATGCCTGTAGTGAGGTGCTGCCCGGCTTTGCCACCTTCGACTGGTAACGCCACCTCAATCACTACAAGGTTTTCACATGCCGGAATTAACCACTGAAACTGCTCTAAACATTCTGATTGGCTGGCTGCAGGACAACATCGATTGTGGCAGCGAGATGATTTTTGACAACGACGAGGACAACACCGATTCAGCAGTGCTGTTGCCCTGGATTGAACGTGCGCGTCAGGACGTTCGCGATCTCCGTCATTTTCAGCTTCTGCAACAGGCCAGTACAGATTAACCACCGAACCGTACTCATTACGCACTCATAAGCGCCAGCCCTCACCGGCTGGCGTTTTGCTTTATATAAGGAAATAAAAATGTCAGAACTGACTCTCACCGAACCCGAAGTGTTCACTGGCCACACCGACGTAATTTGTTCCACCAGCATTGAGCGCATCATCACCGGACGTAATTCCGCGCTGGCGCAGATTGAAGCGCTGATCCAGCAGCTTGACGATATTTCGACAATGACCCGCAGCATCGGCGGAAAAACAGCCCTCGACTGGGCCATGAAGCAGGATTTCCGTTGTGGTTGCTGGCTGATGGAGAAAACAGAAACGGCGATGAAAGCCATTACCCGTAATCTCGATCGCGGTATATGGCGAGACTTGATGCAACGGTCCGGTATGCTCAGCCTGATGGATGCAGCTGCCCGTGAGCAGTGGTACAACAGCCTGGAAAAGGAGGACATTCCGGCTGTCAGTGAAGCGAACATTCTCAGTACGTTTGAGCAACTGCATCAGAGCAAAGGTGAGGTGTTCAAGCGCGGCGTTATAAACGTCTTCAAAAGCTTATCGTGGAATTTCAAGACGAACTCGCCCTGCAATTTTGGCAATAAAATCATCGTGACGGGGCTGGTCAAATACGACAGATGGGGATTTGGCCTGAACTGGGGCTGGCAACGTGACCGGTTAGCAGACCTTGAGCGTATGCTGATGATCCTCGATGGGAAGCCCATCCCCGACAATCGCGCCGACGTCACCCGCCGGTTGGGCGACCATATCCATGAGAACAGACACAGCAACCGTTACGAGGACGAGATGTTTACTATTAAGTACTTTCAGAAGGGAACAGTACACATCACGTTCAAACGACCAGAGCTGGTCGATAAGCTGAACGACATCATCGCCAGACACTATCCTGCCATGCTATATCGTCGATAAGGCTGCTGTGAAAATTAACAGGGGTTAGTTGACAAAATAAAAATAATGCACCATCATTCTAGTTGACAGAATTCTATTTTTGCACTGTAAGGAACGTAACCTGATGCAAAATTACCCACTACCCTGGACGTTTCACCCTCAGTTAACCGAAGAGCGTTTATCTATCATTGCAGAGATACTCCTGACCGTACAGGAAGATACGCATGATCTTTTATCTTCTAAAGATGATGACAATTACTCTCGCGCTACATGCACGTTTGCACGCCAGAAGAATCGTATAAAACGTCTATGTTTGTCGAAAAAACATAGCTGGCTTGGACTAATTAATCCTAACAATGATTATACAATCACTATTGGTGGGATCCCAATACGTTCCTTTACTGATGATCCAACGAATCCACAAAGGGCTAATTTTTTCCGCAGGAATAGCGTAGACCAGCTCTTTGCATCAGAGGATAGAATTCCAACGATTTGGCGTTTCGTTGTCGAGAAGCCTGAGTTTGAGGGCGAGGGTGGTCGAGTACACTTCGCGGGCTATAATGCACTGGAAGAGGTGCTTTCTTTATGGAGTTATGGCGACGAACGAGTAACAGTGCTGCATTCTACAGACGATACTCCGCCAGCACCTGTGAAGATTGAACTGGATGATATCAGCGCCTCTGTTCCTGAAAAGGAAAAGAAAAGTGATAACGGATAATAGTAGGTGAAAAGTGTTTAACGGTTCTAATTTGCGATTGGCTCGTCTGTATCACGAGCTATCACTGGAGCAAGTAGCTGAGCGGGTCGATAAGACCCGCCAGTACATACAGCGGCTGGAATCTGGCTCGGCTGTTCCTACTCCTGAGCTTGCACATAAATTAGCTGCCGCGTTGCTGGTTATGCCTGAATTTTTTGAGGCGCAAGAGCAGTCTCCAGTGAATGAAGAAATCGTTCACTTCCGCAAGCGTAGCTCTACTCGTATGGCAACCAAGTGGGCGACACTCGCTAAAGCTGAATTGTATCGTCGTCTGATTGAGGTTTTTGATGAGTATTTGAATTTACCACCAGTCAGATTTCCTGAGCTGCGGGTAAATACTCAAGAGGATATAGAAAAAGCTGCTGAGCAATGCCGCACAGATTGGGGATTAGGCCTTGGGCCGATCGATAACATGACCCGTCTTGCTGAAAAGCTGGGAGCCTTTGTGACTTCTTTCGATTCTATTTCTGATGATGTGGACGCACTTTCTGTTCCTTTAAGTCGCCCGTTTATCGTAAGGAATACAGCTAAGAAATCGCCGTGCCGTCAGCGTTTTGATATCGCTCACGAAGTTGCACACTTGATTTTGCATGAGGGCATCTCGACGGGAGACAGAGTAACAGAGTCACAAGCTAACCGCTTTGCATCTGCTTTGCTTCTCCCACGCTCAGCAATGGCAAAATATTTTCCTCGCCCAATCGGTGGCCGTATCGACTGGCAGGGACTGAGTCAGTTTAAATTGACGTGGAAAGTGAGCAAAGCAGCAACCATTTACAGAGCTCATCAATTATCACTATTAACTGATGCTCAATATAAAACTGCGTTCTTCGGTCTGAAACGCAAGGGGGAAGCAATTGATGAAAAAGAAGACTATCTCATTCCTAGTGAAAAACCTGAGCTTTTCCAACGGGCAATGAAGTTTCTTCTCACGGATCTGTCTGTCGATGTTGAATCACTGGCTAAACGATTGCACATCATGCCAGCTATGTTGGCAGAGTTGGCAAATGATGATTCGTTATCAACTTTTGCTACTGAGGTAGCGACAGAAAATGTCTTGTCTCTGTCGGCATACCGAATGAAAACCGCTTAATTTTAGCTCCCGCTTCGGCGGGATTTTTTATGATGGTGTAGGTCTTGGGGGACAACCCAAAAATTCGATATTACACCTCCACTCCTGATTCTCACACTGTAGTTCGCAAAACCTATCCAGCATGTTACCAGCTAAACACTGAGGAAGCTGATTATGGTATCATTTTCAAACGCCGATGGTGCTCACTGCGATTCCGTAAATAGTCAGAGCACCGTGCCACAAAAAACAGTTCAAATGGACGTCAAAATTCCCGTTCAACCGTCAAATTTTGACGCTC
>NZ_JVEL01000027.1:0-2943 GCF_001076875.1 Serratia sp. 506_PEND | reverse complement strand
TTCCGGCTCATCCATCTCACCGTCGCCCAGGAAGCCCAGTAGTAGCCCCAGATGCCACAGGAAGGAGTCCAGATATCAAGGCTGATACCTGATACTTTTGAACTCTACTAAAAAAAGAGCTGTGCGGCATTGTGAAATGAAAAATCCACGCAATTGCGTGGATTTTATAGCTTTTTGCGATTCTTATGAGATTCAGCCAAACCTCATGAGACGAGAAATTTTATTTAGACGTTGAACAAGAAGTTCATCACGTCGCCGTCTTTGACGATGTAGTCTTTACCTTCGGAGCGCATTTTGCCGGCTTCCTTGGCGCCTTGCTCACCCTTGTAGGTGATGAAGTCGTCAAAGGCGATGGTTTGCGCGCGGATAAAGCCTTTCTCGAAGTCGGTGTGGATCTTGCCGGCCGCCTGCGGAGCGGTGGCGCCGACCGGGATGGTCCAGGCGCGCACTTCTTTCACGCCGGCGGTGAAGTAGGTCTGCAGGTTCAGCAGCTCGTAACCGGCGCGGATCACGCGGTTCAGGCCCGGCTCTTCCAGACCCAGCTCGGCCATGAATTCGTCGCGCTCTTCGTCTTCCAGCTCGGCAATGTCGGATTCCACGGCGGCGCACACGGCGACCACCACGGAGCCTTCGGCGTCGGCGATTTTACGCACGGTGTCCAGGTACGGGTTGTTCTCGAAGCCGTCTTCGTTGACGTTGGCGATGTACATGGTTGGCTTCAGCGTCAGGAAGCTCAGGTATTTGATCGCCGCCTTGTCTTCCGCGGTCAGATCCAGCGCGCGCAGCATGCCTGCGTTTTCCAGGTGCGGCAGGCATTTCTCCAGCGCCGCCAGCTCGGCCTTGGCGTCTTTGTCGCCGCCTTTGGCTTTCTTCTGCACGCGGTGGATGGCGCGCTCGCAGGTGTCCAGGTCAGACAGCGCCAGCTCGGTGTTGATGACGTCGATGTCTTCGGCCGGATCGACCTTGTTGTTGACGTGGATGATGTTGTCGTTCTCGAAGCAGCGCACCACGTGGCCGATGGCTTCGGTTTCGCGGATGTTGGTCAGGAACTGGTTGCCCAGGCCTTCACCCTTGGACGCGCCTTTCACCAGTCCGGCGATGTCGACGAATTCCATGGTGGTCGGCAGAATGCGCTGCGGCTTGACGATCTCGGCCAGCTTATCCAGACGCGGATCGGGCATCGGCACCACACCGGTGTTCGGTTCAATGGTGCAGAACGGGAAGTTGGCTGCTTCAATGCCCGCTTTGGTCAACGCGTTGAACAGGGTGGATTTGCCTACGTTAGGCAGGCCGACGATACCGCATTTGAATCCCATGTTGTAATCACCTTAAATATCTTAACTATCAGCTGGTTAGGTTTAACCGACTGCATAAAGGGCAAAATAATGCCGCCATTATACACGTAATGGGCGTTTATCTCGATCAGACTTGCTTGGCGGGGGTGAGCGCAGCGCGGGCGACCGGTTTTTGATTGAGATTTGGATCACATTTACCCATACTGGCCGTTCCGATTAACCGACAGGAAACGCGCCGGATGTATTTCTTGCCTACGCCACCCTGAGCTGTGCCCGCCTGCACTCTGCCGCGCCTTGCGGTACCCCATACCCGCTACGCGGGGAGATGATGTCATCTGTCATAAGTGAATAATGCATGTTTAACCTGAGTAACGTCAGGATCGCGGACGTTAAAAATGAAGTCCTGGCGGGCTTTGTGGTGGCGGTTTCGATGATCCCCGAGGCGGTCGGCTTTTCGCTGGTCGCCGGTCTTTCGCCGATCGTCGGTTTGCATACCGCGTTTATTATCGGCCTGGTCACGGCGCTGTTCGGCGGCAAGCCGGGCATGGTTTCCGGCGCCGCCGGCTCCATTGTGGTGGTGCTGATGAGTCTGGCGGCGCAGTACGGCATGGGTTACGTGCTGTGGGCCACGCTGTTTGCCGGGGGGATCCAAATTCTGATCGGCGCCTTCCGGTTGGGCAAGTTCATTCGGCTGGTGCCGCTGCCGGCGATCCACGGCTTCGTCAACGGTCTGGCGATCGTCATCATGCTGGCGCAGCTGAAGATGATCGCCGGGCAGGGCCCGCTGATGTACGGCCTGGTGGCGCTGGCAATTGCGGTGGTGGTGCTGTTCCCGCGCCTGACTAAAGCCATTCCGTCTTCGCTGGCGGCGCTGCTGGTGGTCTCGGCGTTGGCGATCGGCCTCAACCTGCACACGCTGCGCGTGGGCGATCTGGCGGACATTTCCGGCGCGCTGCCGCACTTTAGCCTGCCGACGGCGCCGTTTACCCTGGAGATGGTGCGGGTGGTGCTGCCCTATGCGGTGGTGATCGCCCTGGTCGGTTTGATTGAATCGCTGCTGACCATGACGGTGCTGGATGAAATGGGCGGCAAGAAGGGCAACGGCAACCGCGAGAGTATCGCGCAGGGCGCCGGTAACGCGGTATGCGGCCTGTTCGGCTGCTTCGCCGGCTGCGCGATGATCGGCCAGTCGATCATCAACTTCACCTCGGGCGGTCGCGGGCGCATCTCCGGCACGGTAGGCGCCATCCTGCTGATCCTGTTCGTGGTCAGCCTGTCGCGCTATATCGGCCTGCTGCCGGTGGCGGCGCTGGCCGGGGTGATGCTGGTGGTGTGTTACAACACCTTCGAGTGGAGCTCGCTGCGTCGCTTGCGCCGCATGCCGAAGGCGGACGCGCTGGTGATGGTCGCCGTCACGCTGATCACCATCTTTACCGATCTGGCGGTGGCGGTGATCAGCGGGGTGATTATTTCGGCGCTGGTGTTCGCCTGGCAGCAGGCGCGCATCCGCGTGCGTCAGCGGCAGGTAACGGGCGAGGTGGCGGTGTATCAGCTCGATGGCCCGCTGTTCTTCGGCTCTGCTGCGGCTTTCGCCGAGCTGTTCGACCCGCAGAGCGATCCGCAGCGCGTGGTGCTGGATTTTGCCGGC
>NZ_JVEL01000292.1:0-209 GCF_001076875.1 Serratia sp. 506_PEND | reverse complement strand
ACATTATCGGTTTTTTGCGCCAGGGGCTGCAGAAAGTCACCTTCTCCTGGCTGCTGTTTGCGGCGGTGTTCTGGGTCATCATCCTGGTGGCCGTCTGGTGGGCAGGACCTCTTTTTACTTTTCATGAGGTGAAACCCTTCGCTTCTCTCTGGTCAAGGGGATTGTTTACGCTGGGATGGCTGTGGCTGGCCTGCATTGTCATGCTGTGG
>NZ_JVEL01000291.1:0-224 GCF_001076875.1 Serratia sp. 506_PEND | reverse complement strand
AACAGTTTTTCAAATCCCTGCTGGCGTGATGAGGTCAGTTCCCGGAAGTAATGCTGATACATCTCCCACTCCCATCCGGCACTTTCGCCCTGCCCGCCACGTCGGTAATGAACAAAACGGGTCAGCAGCCCCTCCGGCGAAAACGCCTGAAGGACGCTATGCAGTGCAATACTGGTCGCCTTCTGGCTGGCCGCATGCTGCAGGCGGATATTACTGAGGAGTTC
>NZ_JVEL01000290.1:0-6137 GCF_001076875.1 Serratia sp. 506_PEND | reverse complement strand
CGCTTGTCGAGACGGTTGCTGATGTCGCCGCCTCGCTTTCCCCCGCTCCGACTCCCGCGATCCAGATGGCGGTGCATGCCTTTTTGAGTGAGGGGCATTTTCTTCGGCATCTGCGAAAAATGAAAAGAGTTTACCATGCCAGAAGTACTGAACTTTCCCGCATAATGAAGGCGTTAGGCTACACCGTTCAGGTCCATGGTTTATCCGTTTTAATCAACCTGCCAGACGGCTCTCAGGATCGCACCATTGCGCATTACGCCTATAACTTTGGCCTGGCGCCATCCCCGCTTTCAGCCTGGTATCAGTCAGGGGTAGCGGAAAAGTCCGGTCTGTTGCTTGGCGTATCAGGCAAGGAAGGCGAATCACTCCTCCATGCCTGCGAGCGGCTGGATCGATTGATCCGTAAACTCGCTTAACGGCCCCCTTGCGATTCTCGCGCTTTCCTCTTCCGCTTGTCTCGCTCTGGTACACAAAAATCATTCGTTTTTGGTTCTTTTTAAGATCTTACTCTCTTTCTATCCTGTAGGGGTCAGTCAGCATTGCCGGGTACACAACCGTGTCCGGCTGTACTCATAAGGCATCGGAGGAGAAGTATGAGAATTTTAATTGCAGGCGCAACGGGGGCAATCGGGCTGCCAATGACAAGGGTGCTCTGCTCCCTTGGACATCAAGTCGCAGGCTTGACGCGTCAAGGAAAAGGTATCGCCCAACTCCATGAACTCGGCGCCGAAGCGCTGTGTGTGGATGCGATGGATTCACATGCGGTGCGCGAAGCTGTCGAAAAGTTTCAGCCTGATACGATTATCGATCAACTGACATTGCTGCCGGCTAATCCTGCCGACATTATCCGCTCGATCCCCGCGGATACGGCTTTACACAAAGTGGCCGGACATCATTTACTTGAAGCGGCGAAAGCCTGCGGCATCAGCCGTTATATTCTTCAGTCCCGTGGCTTTTATCTTGATGCGGCGGCCGGAAAACTGGCCAGTGAAAGTGCCGCCCTGCGGATCCAGGCGCCGGGGGTGATCGGGGAAAGCTGTAACGTATTGTCTGACTATGAAAACGCCGTCAGGATGCTTCCCGGGATCGCAGGGGTGGTACTGCGTTACGGATTCTTCTATGGCCCTGGCACCTGGTATCGACCAGAAGGCGCCATCGCCGAACAGGCTCGCAATGGCGAAAGCGTCATTTTTGGCGAAGGTAATGCAGTCTGGTCTTTCGTGCATATTGACGATGCCATTGCCGCCACCATTGCGGCGCTGGGATCCGAACCTGGTACCTATAATATTGTCGATGATAATCCGCTTCCGGTGAATCAGTGGCTTCCTGAGTTTAACCGTTGGGTCGGCGCGCCTGAACCTACGCGGTTGAGTGCCGCAGACGCGCTATCGCTCGCGGGTGAAGAAGGACTCTACTATCACACCGCCCTGACCGGAGCGTCCAACCAGGCCGCGAAAGAAAAACTCGGTTTTTCACCTCGCCCTCTGATCTGGCACCGCCAGTCCTGAATACGATACGGTGCGGCGCAGCCGCACCGTACTGTGACAATATCAACAGGTATCAAAAGAAATGAGCCATCGGGATAAACAGTATTTTGATTTTATGCTTGGTGATAATCGATTATTACGCGCATCTTTAATACCTCGCCATGACGGGAGCTATAGTCCGCACCTCTCGGAAATTGTCGATATCCCCCATCCGGCAGACGATATTCCGCTGACCCCGGTCCCCTGTGAACAAGGCAGCGGCCAGTACGAGGCCTTCATGCAACTGTTAGGGGTGGTTCTGTGGAAAATTTCAAAGACAGCAACACGACTAGAGTCTGTCATCATCAGAGCGGGTGTAGATGACGATGGCGAGAAGACGCTGCTGAAGATCACCCATCATTTTGCCCCCGGGGTGATGGTAAGCCGGGGGCGCGTCGCTGACGTAGTAAGCGTACGGCGAGAACCGTATTGACGAAGTGAGTGACATTTCAAACGGGCTAAATCGGGTGACTTTGTAATCTTGCAATAACACACTTGCAGTTACCCTGTCACGTCAATCCACTCCGCTCCGGTGATGCTGGCCAGCCGTTGCGGCGCAATTCTCACGCCTGAGTTATCACTGCCGCCTGCCGGAAGCACTTCACTGTAGCTGCACAGGCTGCGATCGCAGTAAACTCTCACCGTTGCCGGTGCGGCAAAGGGGCAAACGCCGCCGGGCGGATAGCCGGTCAGCGCCTCCACCTCCTCCGCCGGCAGCATGCGTGCCTTTACGCCAAAGAATTGCTTGTACTTCTTGTTATCGATTCTGGCGGTTCCCGCCATCACCAGCAGCACCACGCCATCGTTCACGCGAAACGACAGCGTCTTGGCGATCTGCCCGCCCTCCACGCCAAAGGCTTCCGCCGCCAGCGCTACCGTCGCGGTATTCTGTGTCAGCACCGTCACCGCCGTTTCCGGCGCGTGCTCGGCCAGAAAACGCTGAACGCGTTCTATGCTCATGCTCCTTCCTCCTGATATTGCTAAGCCATTGATAATGCCGCAGTGATGGTTTCGGTTTTAACATCGCATGCTAAAAATGAGAATCAAAATTGTTCAAATCGCTGGATCTGAACAAAGCTTTAAGGGGCCAATGGCCTTTTTACCCATCATTTTTCATGGAGATGCCTGCATGACCACGCAAACGACAGCAAGGCCCTCAGCGGCCGCAGTGGCCGTCTATGAATGGCTCAACCCGATACCTTATGGATTTTTCACCGCGGCGCTCATTTTCGACATCATTTATGCCTGCACTGCCAATATTCAGTGGGTTAATGGCGCCAGCTGGCTAATCGCCATCGGCCTGATTTTTGCCATCATTCCTCGCCTGATTAACCTGGTGCAAGTATGGTTCGGCAGCGCTCGGCTGCTGGGTTCGTCGGTCAAACTCCATTTCTGGCTGAACCTGTTGGCCATCGTTCTCGCCATTATCAACGCTTTCGTGCATAGCCGGGATGCGTATGCCGTGGTGCCGCAAGGCCTGGTGCTGTCTGCGATCGTGGTCGCGCTGCTCAGCCTGGCGAATATTCTGCTGGCCCTTGGCGCCCGCGCAAAATAAGGAGGTTTTCATGAAGCTCTCATCTCTGGCGCTCACCCTTTCCGCCGTATTGACCTTGGCCGGCTGCGATAACAGTGCCGTCATTTCGCCGGAACAACAAATGGGGCCGGATCCGGCGTTGCCGGCGGCGCAAGATTTCCTGATGCCGCCGATGCAGGTGCCAAAGGGCGTGGGCTGGCAGCAAAACCAGATGCCGAAAGTCGCCGAAGGCTTGAAAATCGACAAGGTGGCAGACGGTTTGCTGCACCCGCGTCAGTTGCTGACCCTGCCCAACGGCGATGTGTTGGTGGTGGAGGCCAACGGGCCGGGCACCGAAGCGGTCAGCACGCCCAAGCAGCTGATCGCCGGGCTGGTTAAGGGTCAGTCAGGTAAAGGGGGAAAAGGCGGTAACCGCATCACCCTGTTGCGCCCCACCGCCGACGGCAGCTGGGAAAAGCATGTCTTCCTCGAGGGGCTCGATTCTCCGTTCGGCGTTCAGCTGATTGGCAACACCCTGTATGTGGCCAACACCGGCAATATCATGCAGTACGCCTATCAGCCGGGCGAAACGCGCATCAGCGATCCGGGTAAAGAGCTGGCCGATCTGCCGGACACCATCAACCATCATTGGACCAAGGCCCTGCTGGCCAGCCCGGACGGTAAAAAGCTGTATGTCGGCGTTGGATCCAACAGCAACATCACCGAAAACGGCCTGGCCGTAGAGTACCGGCGCGCCGCGGTATTGGAAGTGGACACCGCCTCCGGCGCCAGCCGCATCTTCGCCAGCGGCCTGCGCAACCCGACCGGGCTGCAGTGGGAACCGCACAGCGGCAAGCTGTGGGCCATCGTCAACGAGCGTGACGAGATCGGCGCCGATCTGGTGCCGGACTACCTGACCTCGGTACAGGACGGCGGCTTCTACGGCTGGCCTTACAGCTATTTCGGCCAGCACGTCGATCGTCGGGTGCAGCCGGCACGGCCGGATCTGGTGGCGAAAGCCATCAAGCCGGACTACGCCCTCAGCTCGCACGTCGCGCCGCTGGGGCTGTTGTTCTACACCGCGAGCGCTCTGCCGGCCGACTATCGCGGCGGCGCCTTTGTCAGTGAGCACGGCAGTTGGGATCGCTCGCCGCTGAACGGCTACCGGGTCAGCTACGTGGCGTTCGAACAAGGCAAGCCGGTCGGTAAACTCAAAGCGGTGGTCACCGGCTTTGTCTCCGACGACGAGAAGGAACTCTATGGCGCACCGGTTGGATTAGCGGTCGACAAGGCCGGCGCCCTGCTGATTGCGGATGACGTGGGCAACACCGTTTGGCGCGTCAGCGCTAAATAACGTTAACGTGCAGGTTCCGATGAACCTGCACGTGACATTGTCACTTGATGCTTTGCGCCAACCAGACCGTTCTTCCCCCGCAGGCGGGATCTTCCACCACATGATCGACCACGCGGAAGCCGTTCTCCTGCAGCAGGCGCGTATACTCCTCCGGCGCCAGGCTGGCGTGAAACAGCGGCTGGCCGTCGAAATTGCCGATCGCCACGCCGTCTTCAGGGCCGCTGGTGAACATCAGTGCGGCATGCGGCTTGGCGTGCCGTCTGAACAGTAGAAACATGCGGCGCTGATCGTCGCGCGCCAGATGGAAGAAGCTGTCCCAGGCCAGCAGGCCGTCGAATCTTGTCGCCAGACTCAGCCGGCGCATGTCCATCTGCCGCCACTCCTGCTGTGGAAAACGCTGCCGGCAGCGCGCGATCATCGCCTGCGCGCCGTCGATGCCGGTGACTCGATACCCTTGTTCGATAAAATAGGCGGCGATCGGCGCGCCATTGCCGCAGCCGAGATCCAGCAGCCGCGCGTTGGCCGGGGTAAGCTGCAAAAAGCGGTCGAGCCACGGCCGCTCAAACAGCGTGGTGGGTCTGAGGCGTTCCCAGGCGGCGGCATGTTCGTCATAAAGCGAAATAATCGTGCTCGCCAGTTCTTCCGTCATTAATATTGTCCCCGTCACGTTAGTGGCGCAATAAAAATAGCCTTTGGTCAGAATTAAAGCGCTTATCCGATAATATATTCATCAACAGGCCGTTGACCAGAAATAAAAGGTTTTAACATTTCGACATAAACCAGTACAATTCCCTCCCCTGTGTTAACCCTTTTTTAGGTTGATTGTGTCGTTAATTCAGCCCTCTGCATCGCGAAATCGGGCCGCCGCCTGGTTAGGGATGTTTGCCATTCTGATGTTGTTCATTGCGCCGGTGATCTCGCGATCTCTGGAGCATGTACGCGCCGGAAGTGCTGGAACGGCCGTCATGGCGGATTGCGGCATGGATATGCCGATGCATCACGGGATGCGCTCGCCGTCGTCTGAACCTGAAAAAGCCTCGCAGCCGCTGATGCAGCACGGCGGCGGCCACCACAACATGGCGATGATGATGGACGACAGCGCCTGCGGCTACTGCGTGCTGTTGCTGCACGCGCCGCTGCTGGACGTGAGCCACGCCCCGCTGTTCTGGTCTCAGTCGCTGGCTTCGCGCCCGCCGCCGATCCGCTATCTCGTTCCCCTGTTTGCCCACGTCGTTCACACCGAATTACAGCCGCGCGCGCCCCCCCCTCTCTTTCCTCTGATTTAACAATAAGCCCATTGCCGTTCTCTGTATTGCCGTTGATCGCTTCAACCCGGCGGAATTAATTCGCCCAACGATTAAGCACCGAGACGACATTATTAATCCGGTTATTTCCACGCTGATGGAATTAACCCCCGTATTTACCGATGGTGATTTTCGCCAGGCCGCCCCACGCCTGAATAATCCCTCGGCCAAGAACGGAAAAAGTTAGCTTAAGGAAAGATGATGTTTAAACCCGTTTATAAAAAGAACGCCGCCGCCCGCGCCATCACCGCCGCCATGCCGCTGTTCCTGCTGGCTGGCCACGCGGCGCAGGCGCATCAGCACCCTGCCGACACACAGGTTAATGATGGCGACGTGATCACCGTCACCGCACCGCTCTACTCTCCGCTGACCATCGTGACGTCACCGAAAACTCCGCGTCAGCCGGTGCCGGCCAGCGATGGCTCGGACTACCTGAAAAC
>NZ_JVEL01000289.1:0-255 GCF_001076875.1 Serratia sp. 506_PEND | reverse complement strand
AACGCTACTGGCGTATGAAATACCGTATCGCCGGTAAAGAGAAAAAGTTATCTATCGGTGTTTACCCAGAGATTTCCCTGGCTGATGCGCGTGTAAAACGCGATGAGGCCAGGAAGGTGATTGCTGATGGAGGTGACCCAAGCGAGAAAAAACAGCTCGAAAAACTCGCCAAAAAGATATCCGTCGTAAATACCTTCAGAGCGCTCGCTGTGGAGTGGCACAAGCACAAGTGTATCTCATGGTCGGAAAGCTACG
>NZ_JVEL01000288.1:0-978 GCF_001076875.1 Serratia sp. 506_PEND | reverse complement strand
GGTAGACGGCAAGGTGGTGAAATCGCCGGACAACCCGACGCTGACCCTGCCGGGTGCGCCGGACGGCAAACAGAACTTCCAGGTGGCGCGTTCCAAAGGCTTTGAAGGCATGGCCGCCTCGCCGGACGGTGTAGCGCGCCGAAATTTTCTGCACTGTTTTAAAGAGAATTCCGCACTGCGTACATGCTCGTAAAACTGCGATTTTGCACTGTGCGAAATAAATCGCAAAATTAGGAATAGCCAGTTAAGCCTTATACTTTGATGGGAAAATTAACCAGCCTGTTAGGCAGCGCACCACATTAATTTCGCCGCTGTCCATGAATGCCGGTCAACGTGGACCGGCGTCAAAGTTACAGATAAGTAATTCTAACGCCCTGTGACTATTATTGCCGCCGACAGAGTAAGTGGTACTGGTGCTGCGAATATTCAGCCCGTCAAATACCGCCCGCATGTCTGGATGGTCATTCACTGAAATAATCGCTTTCCCCTTAATACCCCGCACGGTTTCAGCCATAAACTGATACTGCTCGATGCCAAACGGTACACCGTAACCCTGAGTTTTCCAGTAAGGCGGATCGAGATAAAAGAGCGTACCGGGGCGGTCATAGCGGCGGATGCACGCCTGCCAGTCCAGGTGCTCAATCGTCACCCGCTGCAGGCGAAGCCAGGCATCGGATATCGTCTCTTCCAGGCGCATCAGGTTGAGGCTACTGGGGCTGGTCGCGCTGGTGCCGAACGACCTGCTGTCTGACCGTGCGCCAAAGGAGAGTTTTTGCAAATAATAAAAGCGGGCGGCACGCTGAATATCGGTCAACGTTTCCGGCGGAGTATCCTTTGCCCAGGTGAATATTTCACGGCTGGTTAATGCCCATTTGAATTGCTTTATAAATTCTTCCAGGTGATTCTGCACAACACGATAGAGATTAACGATATCGCTATTGATATCGTTCAGCACCTCCACATCCGATGGGGGTTTCA
>NZ_JVEL01000287.1:0-3895 GCF_001076875.1 Serratia sp. 506_PEND | reverse complement strand
TTACATTATTAAATCTGGGAGTGATAAATAATGGCGTTAATCAGTGATATTCTGCGCGGTCCTTATGGCGACCCACAATCAAACGTGATTATTACTATGCGTGCAAAGGAGACGAGCGCACGCGTTTTGGTGAGTAATTCATCAGCAGCAATTACCGCAGCCGACGGAAAATATTCCATGCAGGTTTTTCCCGGTGAATATGAAGTACTGGTATCCACCTTGGGAAAAGTTGGCGAAATTCGTGTGTACCCTGACTCGAAAGACGGCACGCTTAACGACTTCTTAATTACACCTGGTGAGGATGAATTAACCCCTGCAATTGTACAGACTGTCGAGACAATGAGGGTTGAGGCGGCAAAGTCGGCAGCAGCAGCCAAAGTGAGTGAAGAAAACTCGGGAAAAAATGTATTGCCTGTTACATCCGCTGGATTTGGCGTTGGCGCAATTCATACTGATGATATTTTTTCTAAAAATAATCAGTCATGTATTCGTCGCTATACCACCGCGACAGCTAACAGGCCCGGCGGCGCAACTGGCGGCGTATTGGTTTTACCCATTGATGGTGGGCCGTCGAGTGCATATTTTGCAACATCGGTTGAACGCAAAGCTTGGGTCGGTAGTTCAACCCCAGCAACCCCGTCAACCATTTCTTGGGCGCGATTATTCAGCACTGAAGATCTCCCCGGGGTGGCCGACATTTCAGACTTGAAATATTGGGGATTAACAAAAGGCGTGTCAGCAGCTTCCAAGGGAAGCTTCAATGCGCAAATGCAAAGCCGCCGAGGGTATGCGGCTACCGATCCGATCGGCAATCCATTCAAAGATACCGGGACTCATTTCCTTGATACGCGCTCATGGGCAGTGGCGCAGACGGGAACCGACGACAGCTATCGAACGGTACAAACCTGTTACGGCTATGGCGTGAGTGCTGCGCAGACGGGGAAAATCGCCGTTCGGAGCTGGAACGGTACAACGTTTACTCCGTGGATCTGGATGTGGTCGGAGGCCAACACGACGGTAGACAGCAACGGCTTCATCAAGAAGGCATCCCCGATCGTGAAGCTCTTCCGTGATGGCTCCTGTGAACTCAACGACGAAAGCCAGGGCGTGACTACTGAGCGTGTGAGCGAGGGTGTTTACCGCGTCTCCGGTACGCTCGGGTTTAACGCCGATGCACAATGGGGCGGCCCGGATGGCGGAATTGAGGTTCCGCTCGACCGCAACAAGCAGCCGCTGATCTGGGTGGATTACGAAGTAGAGCCCACCGGTGACCTGCTGATCAAGACCTACCACCGCACACACCCGGCGGCGCCAGCGTTCGCCCGTAATGACGTTTTGGGCTATGACGAGGGGATGCCGATCGATATCCCCGATGGGCGCTGGGTAGATCTGCGTGTTGAGATGCCGGCGGTCGATGAACCAGATTCTGAAGTAGAGGAAGAATTTACAGAATAAGCTCGAGGATTAGGCCGGGATTTTTTCGGCCTAATTCCTTGGGTGGCGGATTATGTTTCAATATCCCGTTAGTGTGTTAGCCTGTCCCAAAATCCCCCTTTGAGGTCAGAACATGGAAATTGATGAACAACGCTCAATATTTATAGGCAACGAGATTGGCGCAGCTGTGATCGAGCTAATCGCGAATGACATGGACGTTAACCGCGCAAATATCGCTGGGATCCTTGAAGGAAAAAGAAAAGTTGTTGGTAACACTCTTTACAAGGGCGTGTTGCGAGATGCTGCTGCTTTGGTGCGAGAGAAGAAGCAATGATGACCGGTCATCTATTATTTCATAGGGGCAAATTTGGGGCAAAACGATAGAAAAAGGGCAAAAAAAGGGCATCAAATGTGTAGCTTGGGGTATCTTGGTGTGCTTGGGCGGGTGTCGCAACTTGTTGTTATAAAAATAAAATATTGCAATTCAGATAGTTGTGATTATTGATGGCTTACATTCAGGTTGTACTGCTCTTTTTGGCTAACGGATTGCTTTTCTGACATTTAAATCGTGCTCATTCTCAATGGGGGGCACTAGGGGCATGGGGTTGTAGACCGCGAGTTTACCATTCAACCGGCCGATTTTGATCATTATTCATCATCCAGCCGCCACGCACCCGACGCGAGGTCTGTATGGTACGGATTGCGCGCAGGAATGCCAGCAGGTTTTGTTGCTGCGATTTACGCCGGCGGTAGTAAAAGAACAGGGCGCGAATTGCTCGCGCCCTGACAGGGGTTACTCAGCGGCGGACTTTTCCGCCTTGCCGGCCAGCAGGCTGAGGAAATCGTATTTCTCCTTCAGCTCTTTCTCGGCGGCCTGATACAGTGCGCTGGCCACCTCCGGCTGCTGCGCGTTCAGGCGACGGAAACGCTGCTCGTTCAGCAGCGTTTCAGCCAGGCTGCTGTTCGGCGGCCGCGAATCCAGCGCCAATGCGGCCTTGCCCTCGGCGCTGCGGCGCGGATCGAAGCGGTACAGCGGCCAGAAGCCGGTGGCGGTCAGCTGTTTCATCTGATCGTGGCTGAGCGCCAGATCGTAGCCGTGCTCTTCGCACGGGCTGTAGGCGATGATCAGCGACGGCCCCGGATAGGCCTCGGCTTCCTGAATCGCTTTCACCGTCTGGTTAAGCTGCGCCCCCAGCGAGATCTGCGCGACGTAGACATGGCCGTACATCATCATGCTGACGCCCAGATCCTTGCGCGCCTTGCGCTTGCCGTGCTCGCCGAACTTTGTCACCGCGCCAAGCGGCGTGGCTTTCGACTGCTGGCCGCCGGTGTTGGAGTAGCACTGAGTGTCGAGCACCAGCACGTTGACGTTCTCCGTCAGGCTGAGCACATGATCCAAACCGCCGAAGCCGATGTCGTAGGCCCAACCGTCCCCGCCGATCAGCCAGATGGATTTATCCACCAGGTAATCGGCGTCGGCCGCCAGCTGGCGTGCGTCTTCACCTTCGAAACTCGCCAACAGCGTGCGCAGTTCGGCGATTTGCTTGCGGCGCGGCTCCGGCGCCACGTCTTCCATCTGCAGGGCATTGACCAACTGCTCCGGCAGCTGCGGCGCCAGCGAGTTCAGCAGGCGCAGCACCCGTGCGCGATGTTGATCGACCGTCAGACGGAAGCCCAGGCCGAATTCGGCGTTGTCTTCGAACAGCGAGTTGGCCCACGCCGGCCCGCGCCCTTCGGCGTTGGTGGTGTAAGGCGTGGTCGGCAGATTGCCGCCGTAGATCGAGGAACAGCCGGTGGCGTTGGCGATCAGCAAACGGTCGCCATAGAGCTGGGTCAGCAGCTTGATGTACGGCGTTTCGCCGCAGCCGGAGCAGGCGCCGGAGTATTCGAACAGCGGCGTGATCAGCTGCGAGGTGCGAATGTCGATGCGCTCCAGCTGCGCCGGATCGATTTCCGGCAGCTGCAGGAAGAAGTCGTAGTTGTCTTTTTCCGCCGTCAGATTATCGAGGCGCGACGCCATGTTGATGGCTTTGATCTCCGGGTTCTTGCGATCTTTCGCCGGGCAGACCTCGACGCACAGGTTACAGCCGGTGCAATCTTCCGGCGCCACTTGCAGTACGTATTTCTGGCCGCGCATATCGCGCGCTTTGACATCCAGAGACTGCAGAGAGGCGGGGGCGTGTTCCATCTCCGCCGGCTGAACCACTTTGGCGCGAATGGCGGAGTGCGGGCAGGCGGCGACGCAGTGGTTGCACTGGGTGCACAGGTCGGGCTGCCAGATCGGGATCGCTTCGGCGATGTTGCGCTTTTCCCACTGGGTGGTGCCCACCGGCCAGGTGCCGTCCGGCGGGAAGGCGGAAACAGGCAGCGCATCACCCAGCCCGGCCAGCATCGCGGCGGTAACGGTTTTGACGAAGTCCGGCGCGGCGTCCGAGACCACCGGCGGGCGCATCGGGCTGCT
>NZ_JVEL01000286.1:0-15227 GCF_001076875.1 Serratia sp. 506_PEND | reverse complement strand
CAAATAGCGCCTTCATCCCCTTAGGGGTACGTTCCGGATAAAAATTAAATCATTTACAATCAATAAATTAGAATGAAGTACTTCGTCATCCTCACCGCTTCGCCGCCCCCCTGGAAACTAATGGGTACTTCATTCGAGGTATGGGGTTATGCTCAGGGATAATCAAAAATACGGCTGAATCGTTACTTGTTTACCCCGTCGCCGCCTTCGCCCCTGAGCTTCAGCGGCGCCAAATGCCAGGAACCCGCGCTTATGAAACGCCTGTTGGCCCCGCTTTCGATCGTGAATCAGGTCGCCCTGCTGATGTTGCTATCGGGCATTCTGGGCGTGGCCGGCATGGGGATTTCCGCCTGGATGTCGCAAAGCATTCAGGGCAACGCGCATGCCATCAACAAGGCCGGCTCGCTGCGTATGCAAAGCTACCGTCTGCTGGCGCAGGTGCCGCTGGATGAACGGCATGAAGCGTTGATCCGCGAACTGGAGCGCGACGAAAACAGCCCCGACCTGCAGCGTTCGGTGGAACAGGAAGGGTTGACGCAACCTTTCGACGCCTTGCGCGACTACTGGCAACAGACCCTGCAACCTCGCCTGCGCAGCGCGCAGCGCCCGGCTGACGCCGCGCCGCAGGTGGCGCATTTCGTGCAGCTGTTGGATAAGCTGGTGTCGGATATCGACAGGCAAACCGAGCGCCGCCTGCTGATGGTGACGCTGGTGCAGGCCGGCTTTATCGCGCTGACCCTGCTGCTGCTGATAGGCACTACCTGCTACCTGCGCCGCCGGTTGCTGCATCCGTGGCGACAGCTGGTGGAAATGGCGTTGGCGGTGGGCCGCGGTGATTTTAGCCGCCGCTTCGCGCAGCGCGGCCATCAGGATGAAATGGCGTCGCTCGGCGGCGCGTTGAACACCATGTCCGACGAGCTGTCGGCCACCTACAGCGGGCTGGAGCAGCGCGTGGCCGAGAAGACCGCCGACCTGCAGCAAAAAAATCAGATGCTGAGCTTTCTCTATCGCGCCAGCCGCCTGCTGCACGCCAGCGAGCCGCTGTGCAGCCGCCTGACGCCGCTGCTCAACCAACTGCAAGTCCTGACGCCGCTGCGCGCCATTCAGGTGCGGCTGTATGAAAACGACAGCCGGGAGCCGCTGCTGCAGCTGAGCGGCAACCAGCCGTTGCGGCCGGAGCATTGCCATAATCCGGTGTGCAGCGCCTGCCTGCACGACAGCGACCGCCAGCATCCCGACAGCCCGTCGCTGAGCTGGAGCCTGAGCGACAAGCTTGGCGACTACGGCGTGATCGTGGCGCAACATGCACCGCAACAGCCGCTGAACGATGAGCACCGCCAGTTGGTCAACACTCTGGTGGAGCAACTGACCAGCGTGCTGGCCATCGAACGTCAGGTAGACCACCAGCAGCAGCTGATGTTGATGGAAGAACGGGCGGCGATCGCCCGCGAGCTGCACGACTCCATCGCCCAATCGCTCTCCTGTCTGAAAATGCAGATCGCCTGCCTGCAGATGCAGGGCGAAACGCTCTCGCCCGCCAGCCAGGCGCTGGTGCAGCAGATGCGCGAAGAGCTGAACGGCGCCTATCGCCAGCTGCGCGAGCTGCTGACCACCTTCCGCCTGCAGCTGACCGAGCCGGGCCTGCTGGCGGCGCTGCAATCGACGGTAGCGGAGTTCAATCCCAAACTGGGCCTGAACATCAGCCTCGATTACCAACTGGGGCCGCGCACGGTGCCCGCCTATCAGGCCATTCATCTGCTGCAGATCGCCCGCGAGGCGCTCAGTAACATCCTTAAGCATGCCGCCGCCAGCGAGGTGAGCATTCAGGTCATCAATAAACGGGGCGAAGTGACCCTGAGCGTATGCGACAACGGACGCGGCCTGCCGGCCGAGACGTCTCGCCCCGACCATTACGGCTTGATCATCATGCGCGATCGCGCCAAGAGCCTGCACGGCCGTTGCGACATTTTACCGCGCAGCGGCGGCGGCACCGAGGTGCGGGTCAGCTTCACGCCGGATAACCACGCCATCGACTAACGGAGACACCATGACGACAGAAACCGCCGCCACAATCTTACTGATCGACGACCACCCGATGCTGCGCAACGGCGTAAAACAGCTGATTGGCATGGACGCTCGCCTGCAGGTCATCGCCGAAGCCAGCAACGGAGAACAAGGGGTCACGCTGGCGGAGCAGCACGATCCGGATCTGATCCTGCTCGACCTCAACATGCCCGGCATCAACGGGCTGGAAACGCTGGATCGCCTGCGCCAGACCGACCTGTCGGGGCGCGTTGTGGTGTTCAGCGTGTCCAACCATGAAGACGACGTCGTCAGCGCGCTCAAACGCGGCGCCGACGGCTATCTGTTGAAAGACATGGAGCCGGAGGATCTGCTGAAGGCGCTGCATCAGGCGGCGGCCGGGCAGATGGTGCTCAGCGAAACGCTGACGCCGATCCTCGCCGCCAGCCTGCGGGAAAACCGCCCCAGCGCCGATCGCGATATTCAGCAATTGACGCCGCGCGAACGGGATATCCTGAAGCTGATCGCCCAGGGGCTGCCGAACAAGCTGATCGCCCGCCGCCTCACCATCACCGAAAGCACCGTCAAGGTGCACGTCAAACACCTGCTGAAAAAGATGAAGCTCAAATCCCGCGTCGAGGCCGCCGTGTGGGTGCTGCAGGGTAAAAACGGTTAATCGCCGCCGTACAGCGGCCCGGTTTGCGCCGGGATCGGCGGCGGCGTCAGGGTTTTGATCGGCGGCAGGCCCGCTTCATCACCGGCGGTCGCCGTCAGCGGCGGCGCCACTTTCAGCTCTATCCAGTTGGACGTCACGCGCTGCTGTTTATCGTCCTCCAGCGTGACCGATAGCCGGTAGCTGTTGGCGGCGCCCGGCGCGTCGTCCCACGGCGGCACGATCGCCGTCCAGCCCTGCGGATCGTTGGCGTTGTGCGGCGGCGTCAGGCTCAGCGCCTGCGTATCCCCCTGCCAACTGACGTGAGCGATGCCGTTCAGCGCCTTGATTTCCAACACCAGCGGCACGGTTTCCCCCGCCTGCAGGCTCCACGGCGGCGTGGCCAGGAACACCTGCAGCGTTTTGCGCTGGCGGAACTCCAGCACCGGCACGTTCTTGCGTTCGATAGGATCATAGCGGCTGCCGCGCAGCGACTTGGCCTGCGCCACATACTCCGGCGAAATCTGCTTCACCAACGGCACCCCGAGCCGATAGCTCAGCGCCAGCTCGACCTGATCCTGGCTCTGCCCGCCCGCGCCAATCTTATGCAGCGCCTTCATCGTCACCAGCGGCACCGGGGTGTAATTGAGCCCCAGCTGCATCGCGCGCGGATCGTTTTGTTTTTTGCCGCTGCCGAACAGATCGACATTATCGCCGAGATACTGTTCATAGCTGAGCGAACCGCCGATCTGGCGATAAAACGGCAGATAGCCTTGCGTCGTGATGTCGTAACCGCGCGCCGGGCGGCTGAAAAACACGCCATCGCCAGGCTGTTGCGCCAGCGCCGACAGCGGGTAGTAATAGTTGGTGGAGAAACGCAGGTAGTCTCCCCAGGCCTCCGCGCCGACGCTGCCGCGATTGCGCTGCCGGGCGAAATCGCTGTCGAGCGCCGTGTTGTACCCCAGCAGCCAGTCACCGGCGATCCAGCGCTGCCCCAGCGCGAAATTACCGAGCGCCCCGGCGCTTTGCTGCAACCAGCCGATCTGGCTATAGGTCAGCAATCCGTCGACGTCGTACAGCGGGCTGAATAACTGCCCGTTGCTGCCGGTAAAGTCCCCCTCACCGGTCATCTTCAGCGATAACCGGGCGGTGCCCAGCGGCGACAACAGCGCCTGCGCCTGCTGTTGCAGCGCGCCGGTCGCCTGGCCCAGCAGATAATCCTCGGCGCGGCTGCGCATCTGCTGACGGGAAACGTTATTCAGATCTTTTTCGCCGAACTGCTTGGCCATCTCGGCCCACTGCTTCTCGCGCGCGGCGTCATCGGGCGCGCCGCCCAGTTCGGGCAAATTCGCGACCGGATCTGCGGCGGCCGGTTCGGAAGAGACAACGCTCGCCGGCGCCGGCGGGGATTCGGCGCATGCGGGCGCCGCGCCGGCCAGCCACACCAGCGTCCCGGTCAGCCACACCGTCTGGCGGCTGTGCCAGAGTCGTTTTTTGGTTTTGATGAGTCCCGCCTGAATTTCGTCTTTCATGGCACCGTTGGCCACCCTCCCTCCTGGAGCGTGCCAACCCACTGCTTTGCTGTCGCCTTTCCCGCGGCAGATCTGGATACCCTACGCCCCATCAAGGCCGGGGCGCCTCTCCCTTAAAGCCTAACGGCTTGACGAACAGAAACAATAGGATAAACCCCAATCGCTCCCCAGTGACGCCGTCACTTACGCCATTTACCGATCCATTCCGGCCACCAGGTGAATTCACACTATTTCAGCGCCGATTTTGCCGATAAACAACGCAACACCCCACTGCTGCGCGCCTCCGCGCATGACATTGCATCACTCTGCAATACGTGAAGTGGCGATGCGTACGACTGCGCATTCCTCACCACTCACCGCATTTCACCCCGATGAAATACGCATTTTGCCGTTATTTTAAACATCTATTTCACGACTGACGGAGTCTCGATGTTTCTTTCCTTACTGTGGCCCGCGCTGTTTTTCACCGCGCTGCTGTCGGCAGGTATGGTCGCCTTCGCGCTCATCACCCGGTTGGAGCGAACGGTGGCCGTGCGCGCCAGCCCACCGAGATTGCGCCGCCGCAGCCTGCTGCTGACGGCCTTCGGTTTGGCGTTGACGGCGCTGCCCTTCGACCTGCCGGCAGCGCACCGGCTGTGGTTGCCGCCGGCCGCGGCGCTGCTGATCGCCCTGGCCTGGCTAGACGGGCGCCACCGGTGGCTGCCGGACCGGTTGACCCAGCCGCTGCTGTGGGGCGGGATGCTGTGCAATCTTGACGCTCGCTGGGCGACGCTGAGCGACGCGGTTATCGGCGCCGCCGCCGGCTACGGGGGGTTGTGGCTACTCAACGCGCTTTATCGGCAAGTGCGGCGGCGTGACGGCATCGGCCAGGGTGATTTCAAACTGCTGGCGGCGCTGGGCGCCTGGCTCGGTTGGACGATGCTGCCGCTGTTGGTCTGTCTGGCGGCCATGTTCGGATTAGGCATGGCATTGACCCGCGGCCGACGCAACCGCCGCGCCTGGCGAACGCGGCAACCTTTCGGCATCGCCTTGGCGGCCGCCGGCTGGCTGTTGCTCTTGATGGACGCCGGCCAGAACGCGCCGGCGTTATTCGGTTAGTTCTTCAGTGTCTCGATCAGCCGATTGAGCAATCCGGCCACTTCCGCCGTGCTGGCCGTTGTCGGATTGGCCAGTGGCTGGATCACCGCGAGCCTGGTCGTGGATAACACCTCATCGCTGCGGATTTCCAACGCATCGGAGGGGGGCGTGCTCAATGAAACGCCGTCCGGCCGCCAGTAACTGCCGCGCGTAGTCTGCACCTGATAACTGCCAAAGCCGAAATCTTTCTCGACGCGGTAATATATTTCGCAGCTCAACGGCCCGGTGCGCCGCAACATAAAGGCGCCTTTCGCGCTATAGCTGCCTTTATTGACGACAAAGGCGGTCGCCTGCGAAGACAGATCGAACGTGATATATAAATCGCACGCCAGCACCTTGGTGCTTACGCCCTGTTGAAGAGTAATGCGCGTTGTAGGTTGCCGATCCGGCGCGGTCAGGGTGCCTAAAAAAGTCCACGATTGCTGTTTCGAGATATTGCGCGGCAAATGGTTGCTGGTGGCGGAAGGGGCAATTCCCCGCTCGCCCAGACTGTACATCGCTTCGACCCCGCTTAAAAACGACGTCACATCGACGGTGCTTTTGCCGGCCACCGGGACGCCGCCGTTGTATACGTTACTGAAGGTTACCTCGGTATTGTTGCTGCAGGCGGCGATCGCCGCCGGGAAAGGCGTCTTAGAACCGCTGTAAAGAGTCAACTGACCGATATCCCAACGAGATTCGTTGATGAATCGGCACAACACGCCCCCGCTCTCCACATTCTGCGCGTCCTGGATATTGATATTGCCTATCGTGCCCTGGGCAAAGTTGGTGGACAACACGCTGACATTGGCGGCGCGCTGCGTATTGCGGTTCTCGCAACCCAACGAATTGATCGTGCCGTTAAAATCTTTGAAAGAGTAGATATCGCCGATGCAGTCATCCGCAGCCAACGAGCCGATAGTAGAGTAAAACCCTGAAATTCTGAACGCAGTCCCCTTGGCGCGAGCGGCGTAGAGGCCGTCTATAAAATTGGTGGTGCCGGACTTGTCCATCCACAGCACCCCATCGCCCGGGCGATTGGCGTTTGCCTCCATCTGCACGTTCACCAGCCAGTTAATGAACATGTCGCCCGAGACAAACAGCGAATAACCGCCGACCTTGGTGTAGATGTCGCGAATATCAAACTTCGTCATGTTGCGATCGCTGAACCACACGCCGTGGGTGTCATCTACGCCGGTATCATCCCGCAGCGTCAAGCCGTGCAGCGTCAGATTGGCGAAGCCTTTCACCACGATCACCGCTTTCTTCGTTTCGCCCTGTTCGTTGGTGTAACTGCTGTCCGCAGTCTTGACAATTTTGGTCGCCCGCCCCAATCCGACCACCCGCAAACCGATGCCGCCGTAGATGTCCGTTGTCGTCTGAATGAGTACGTGTCCAGCGACCGTATACACCCGCTTCCCCAGGGACAGCGTACCGCCGGCTTGCAGCGCCGCCGCCGCCGCTTTGTTGATCGCCGGCCCCCAGTTGCTTCCGTCGCTGTCCTGATAAAACTGTTCCGGCGTAACAACCTCACCGGTGGCGAGCAAGCTTGCTGCGCGCGCTCCTGAAGCGTTTTCGTTATTGTCCATAATATCTCCTGACGTGATGTGTCCGCATCATTGCGGACGACCGCGGTGAAAGGCGTAAACAACACCGCCTTTCAGTGCCAATCTATCACCGTCATATGAGCGCGTTATGAAATTTCATTTTATTTCACCCTGACACAACATCTCGCGATTCGAGGTGGCAACAGCAAGCGATTTCACTCGCTGTTGGCCTTTGGTGCGACAGAAAGCTCGGCCAGGCGCGCGGCGTTGCCGCTACTTGCTGACCCGATCCAGATACAGCATGCTGTTGGCGATATCCAGCCGGGCACCTTCGACGTTGTCCCGCAATGCCACCAGCGTTTGCCCCTGCAGCGCCACCACATAGGGCGAGCTGGCCTGCAATTCCCGTTGCAACGTGACGTAACGTGCGCTGCGCGCGGCGCTGTTCCCCTCCGCAGCCGCGGCGCGCGTTTCCGCGCTGATGGCGGGAATGCCCCACTGGGTGCGCCAGGCCAGGGTTTTCGGCCCACCGGGCACGTTATAGGCAAAAGCGCTGGCGTTGGTGTTCGGATCCAGGTAGTCGGCGCCCCAGTAGGTGAAGATCGCCTGAAAATCGCGGCCGCGCATCTTGCCCCACAGATCGCTTTCTACCACCGGATGGATATCCAACCGCAGCCCGGCCTGCGCAAAACTGGCCTGCAGCGCCTGCGCGATGTCGGTATACGGTGGTTGGTTGATGACGATAAGATCGATGCGCGTACCTTCAGCGATGCCGGCATCGCGCAGGATCTGTTTGGCTTTGCCCACGTCGAGCTTAAACGGCCGATCGTCGAGTGCCCCGTCCAATCCCTGCGGCAAGAAGGCCTGATGCACGCGATATTGCCCTTTCAGCAGTTGCTCGGCGATGCTCTGATAATCGACCAGCCAGCGCGCCGCCTGCCACAACGCCGGATTGCCCAGCGCCGGATTGCCTTTGCTGCCGGTGTTGAAACCGAGGTAATAGATCCGGGGCGCATCGGCCTGCTCAATGCGCACGCCAGACGCGTTGCGCAGTGAGTCGAACTGGTCGGCGCCCAGATCGTAGGCCACGTCGGCATCCCCTTTCAGCAACAGCAAACGGCGGGTGCCGGCGTCGCTGACGTTCTTGAACAACACCGTTTTCAACCTTGCCGGCGACGGGGCGTACTCATTGCGGCCAAACAGCAGCGCTTCATGCGGCACATAGTTATTCACCCGATACGGGCCGCCGCCGGCGGAATGGCTGCGCAGCCAGGCGTTACCGTAGTCCCCCTGCTGCGCGTGCTCGTTCAACAGCTTTTCATCCACGATCGAAGCCACATTCGCCGTCAGCAGCCGCAGCGCCAATTCGCTGCCGATGTTGGCGGGCCAACTGAGTTGCACCTGGTTATCTCCCACCTTCTTCAGCTGCTGCTCAACGTTATCCGGCGTCCAGCCAAACTCGCCGAGAATAAACGACGGCGCCTTGTTCAACTTCACCGCGCGAACCAGCGAAAAAATCACATCTTCTGGCCGCAGCGGATTGCCGGAAGCGAAACGCTGCTGCGGTTTCAGGGTAAAGGTCAGGCTGCGGCCATCGGCGCCCGCTTGCCAACTGCCTGCGGCGTCCGGCGCCAGCTTTTGCGGCGCGGCGCGATCCGGCGCCACCAGGCGCTGATAGAGGTTGACCAGATTGGCCGAGCTGACGGTTTCAAAGCTCTCCGCCGGATCGAGGCTGATAATGCCCTCCAACGAACTGACCACCACCAAGGTATCCTGCGGGGTGGCAGCCTGCACACCGAAAGCGGCCGCCAGCGCGCCATACAATAAGGTTGGGATTAACCGTTTCATCGATACACTCTCCACAATCACGCGGTTGCGTTGTTTTTCGAGTGTAGGGGGTAAGAATTAACAGAAGAACGACGATAAATTGCTTTATTTATTACCAAGATGGATATGCCCGCCGCATTGGCGGGCATTGGGTCAAACGATGATGCGGCCGTGCGCCATTGCCACCGAACGATCGCACATGTGGTCAATCACGTCCGCATCGTGGCTGACCAGCACCATAGTCAGATCGCCCGCCTGTTTCAGCTCGTTGAGCAGATTGAGGATCTCCGCCTGCACCGACATGTCCAACGCCGAAGTCGGTTCATCCAGCAGCAGCAACTTCGGCCGCAGCAACAATGCGCGCACGATCGCCACGCGCTGCCGCTGGCCGCCCGACAGCTGATGCGGGTAGCGATCCAGCAGGCGCGGATCCAACCCCACCTGGCGAAAGCCCGCGCTGATCTTGCGTTCGATGTCGCTTTCCTGCATCAATTTGAGCGGTTCCGACAGCGTACGCAACAGCCGGTGCTTGGGGTGTAGCGAAGCATAGGGATCCTGAAACACCATCTGCACCTCGCGCCGCAGCTCGCCGGTAAATGCCTGCCCCGGTTGCAGCCGCCGCCCCAGCAGCTCAAAACCGCCCTGCCAGCTGCCATTCAGCCCGGCCAGCACCCACAGCAACGAGGACTTGCCGCAGCCGGAAGGCCCCACCAGCCCGAAACACTCACCCGGTTCGATGTGCAGGTTAACCTCATGCACCACGGTGCGCAGCTCGTAGCCCTGGCGGTGACTGACGCTCAGGTTCTCCAGTGCAATTACGCTCATTTCAACGTCTCCAACAGCGCGCGGTCCAGCACCGGCAGCGGTTTGCCGCGCGTCTCGCGGCTCGGCCGGCACGCCCACAGCGTGCGAGTATAAGGATGCGTGGCCTGCGCCAGCTCTGCTGCCGGCAGTTGATCCAACAGCTCGCCTTTGTACATCACCAGCACCCGCTCGCAGTGGTGCGCCACCTGCTGCAAATCGTGGCTGATCAGGATCAGCCCCATGTTGCGTTGCGCCACCAGATTGTCTATCAGTTGCAGCACCTGATCGCGCATCTGGTGATCCAGCGCCGAAGTCGGTTCATCGGCAATCAACAGCTGCGGATCGTTGATCAACGCAATAGCCAGCATCACCCGCTGCCCCATGCCGCCGGAGAGCTGATGCGGATAACGGCCGCACAGCGCCGCCGGATCGGGCAATCCCACCGCCGCCAGCATCTCCAGCACTTTTTCACGCCGCTCGGCGCGGCTCAGCTTGGCATGCAACACCAGCGGTTCCTCCACCTGACGGCCGATCGGCTGATTGGGATTCAACGCATGCTTGGGATCTTGCATCACCATCGCCACCCGGTCGCCGCGCAGGCGGCTCCACTGGCGCTCGCTCAGGCGCGTCAAGTCTTCGTCGCCCAGCGTCAGGCGCTGCGCCTGCAGCTGCAACGGCGGCGGCAATAGCCCCATCAGCGCACGCGCGGTCAACGATTTGCCGGAACCGGACTCGCCGACCAGCGCCAGCCGCTCCCGCCCCATGCTGAACGAGATATTCTTCACCAGCGCCGCCGGCTGTGGCCCCGGCACGCCGATCGCCAGCCGTTCAACGGTCAATAACGTGTTATCAGTGCCCATGACGAGGATCCATTTTGTCGCGCAGGCCATCGCCCAGCAGGTTAAACGCCAGGCTGGCGAACAGGATCGCCCCGCCTGGCGCGGCGGCGACCCACCATTGGTCGAAAATCACTTTACTGCCTTCGGCCACCATCGACCCCCATTCGGCGGTCGGCGGCGCGACGCCCATGCCGAGGAACCCCAGACCGGCGGCGGACAGGATGATGCCGCCCAGGCTCAGCGCCGCACGCACCACCGCGCTCGGCAGGCATAAAGGCAAAATGTGGCCGACCATCAGCCGCAACCCGTTGATGCCCTGCATGCGCGCCGCCGCCAGGTAGTCACTGCGGCGCAGCGCCAGGGTTTCGGCCCGCGCCTGGCGGGCAAAGGCCGGCCAGCTGGTCAATGCCAGCGCCAGCGCGCCGTTCATCAGCCCCGGTCCCATGACCGCCACGAACGCCAGCGCGATCACCAGACTCGGCAGCGACAGGAAAATGTCGGTCAGACGCATCAAAATGCGCTCGACCCAGCCGCCGAGGTAACCGGCGCAAATGCCGACCAGCAGGCCGATGGGAATGGTCAACACCAAAATCAGCGACACCAGGATCAGCGTCGGCCGCGCGCCGTAAATCACGCGGGAGAGCAAATCGCGGCCAAAGCCGTCGGTGCCCAGCCAATGTGCGGCGGAAGGCGGCAGTAACCGCAGCTCGATATGCTGCAGATTGGGATCGAAAGGCGCCAGCCACGGAGCCAGCAGCGCGGTGACGATCAGGATCGCCACCAGCGCCGCGCCCAGCGTCAGCGTGGTCAGACGTCGACCGCGGCGGTAACCGACGACCGGCTCGCTTTGCGGTTCGTGTTCAGAGAGATATTGGCTCATCGGGTTCGCGGATCCACTAAATAGGTCAAGGCGTCGGCCAGCGCATTCAACAGCACGAAACAGGCGCCGATCAGCAGCGTGGCGCCGAGGATCGCCGGCGTGTCGGCAGCAAACAGCGCCGAGGTCAGGTAACGCCCGACGCCGGGCCAGGCGAACACCGTTTCGGTCAATACCGCGCCCTCCAGCAGGCTGGCGTAGGAGAGAGACAGTACGGTGATCAGCGTGCCCAGCACGTTGGGGAACACATGGCGCAGCAGAATGCGCAGGCGGCCGGCGCCCTTGGAACGCGCCAGCGTCACGTATTCCTTGTTGCACTCTTCCAGCATCGCCGCCCGCAGCAGCCGGGTGATGCCCGCCATCGACAGCAGCGCCAACGCCACCACCGGCAGCCACAGGTGGCCGATGGCGTTGTAGAACATTTCACGATCGCCGGACAGCCAGCTGTCGATCAACACGAAACCGCTGCGCGGCTCCATGCTGTACAAGTAAATGTCGTCCAGCCGCCCCGGCCCCGCCGACCAATGCAGCGTGGCGTAGAACAGCAACAGCCCGAGCAGGCTCAGCCAGAAAATCGGCACCGAATAACCGATCAGCGACAGCAGACGCGCCGCGTTATCCAGCCAGCTGCCCGGTTTGAGCACAGCCAGAAACGCCAGCGTAATGCCGCCGAGGGCGCCGAGGATAATGGCGCAGGTGGCCAGCTCCACCGTCGCCGGGAAGGTGCGCAACAGATCGCTCAACACCGGCTGCGCGGTAATACGCGAAATGCCCAAATCGCCGTGCGCCAGTTGCACCAGGTAACGCCAAAATTGCACCGGCAGCGGCTGATCCAACCCCAGCTCGTGCCGCACCTGCGCATAGGTGGCTTCGCTGGCGTGATCGCCCGCCACCTGCAGCGCCGGATCGATCGGCGCCAGGTGCGACAGCATGAAGGTGAACAGCAGCAGGCCAAGCAACGTCAGCGCCAGAGACAGCGCGCCGCCGAGCAGCCGCCCGCCCCAGCGCCAATACCGCCGGGCCGCCCCGGCGCCGGCGGACAGGTCAGCGGCCATTACTTGCTGACCTTGCTGTAGAACACCATGTCAGGGTTGATGCCCTGCACATAGCCCTTGAGGTTGTCACGCACCGCAATCAGGCTGCGCGCCTGCAGGCCGATGACAAACGGCGAGCTTTGCTGCACCTGTTTTTGCAGTTGCTGGTAGTCTGCCACCCGTTTGGCGGTGTCATTTTCCGCGGTGGCGGCCAGCGTCAGCTTGCTCAGCGCCGGGATCTGCCAGTTGGCGCGCCAGGCCAGCGTCTTGCTGCCGTCTTCCGGGTTGTAGGCGAAGGCGGCGGCGTTGGTGTTAGGGTCGAAGTAATCCGGCCCCCAGGAGGTCAGCGTCGCATCGTAGTTAAGCGCTTTCACCTTGGTGGAGACCTGCGAACTGATGCCCGGCACCAGTTCGACCTTCACGCCGCCCTGGGCAAAACTGGCCTGCAGCGCCTGGGCGATATCCAGATACGGCGGCTGGTTGTTGACGTCCAGGCGGAAACTGACGTTGCTCAGCCCCGCTTTGGCCAGTATTTCTTTGGCTTTCTGCGGATTGAAGCTGTACGGCTGATCCTTGAGCGCGCCCAGATAACCGTCCGGCAGGAATGTCTGATGGCTCTGGAATTGCCCTTTCAGCAGATCGTCGGCGATGCCTTGGTAATCGAACAGCCAGCGCGCCGCCTCCCAGAACGCCGGATTGCCGAGCGCCGGCGACGCCTTGGCGTTGAACTGCAGGAAATAAAGCGAGGCGTAAGGAATGGCCAACGGTTTGACGCCCGGCTTACCCTTCAGGGCCGCCATCTGGTCCGCCCCCAGGTTGCGGGCGATATCGGCATCGCCCTGCTCGATCAGCAAACGGCGCGCCGCCGGATCGGGCACGTTTTTGATCAGGATGGTTTTCAGCGTCGGCGCCCCTTCCGGCGAGCCGGGATTGGCGTCCAGCACCACCACTTCGTGCGGCACATAGGTGCGGATTTTGTAAGGGCCGCTGCCGGCGGAGTGGCTGTTCAACCATTGATGCCCCAGATCGTCGCCCTGCTGGTGCGCCAGCGCCTCTTTGGCGTCAACGATCGAGGATACCGGCGCCGACAGCAGGCTGAGCACGAAGGCCGGGCTGACGTTCTCACTCCAGCTGATTTTTACCGTATGTTCGTCCACCTTGCTCAGGTGTTGCTCCACGTTCTTCGCGTTCCAGCCCAGCTGCGTCAGGATAAACGACGGTTCGAGATTGAGTTTAACCACCCGTGAAAGCGAGAAGATCACGTCTTCCGGCCGCAGCGGATTGCCGCTGGCGAACGTGGCGTCCGGGCGCAGGCTGAAAGTCAGGCTGCGATCGTCGGCGCCGGCCTGCCAGCTGCTGGCCAGGGTTGGTTTAAGATCGATGGGATTGTGCGGATCTGACTGGATCAGACGTTGATACAGGCTGTTGAACGACTGCACCGTGGTTAACTCAAATCCCTGGGCCGGGTCAAAGCTGACCACGTCATCGATAGATTGCGCGATCACCAGCGTGTTGGCCGGCGTCGCCGCCTGTGCGTTTACGCTGGCCGCCACGGCCAAAAACAGCAAAGAAGGAACGAGCGCTTTCATCTGAAACTCTCCAAGCGGATGGAATTTATAATAATTTTGCGAGTGTATGCGAGCACGATCGGCAGCTGAAGGTACTTAAATCACTATAGATATTCTTTTTATGTATATAGATGGGATTTTGATTATTAGGCAGGCGATGCAGCATGTGCGGCAGGCATTGCCTGCCGCTATCGATTAAATCTGGTAGTCAATCACCGCATCCAGCTGCGACGAGAAGACCTTGTCTTTGATTTCGGTCAGCGACAACGTCGGGTTGCACAGCTGAATAAAGCGCCAGGCATAGTTGCGCTGCAGCTGGCTGCGTTTCAGGCCCAGCCAGACCGTATTGGGTTCAAACAAATGCTCGGCGTTGAGGCTGACCAACCCGCGATCGCGCTCTTTTTCATACGACATGTCCGCCAGCACGCCCACGCCCAACCCCAGCTCGACATAGGTTTTAATTACGTCGGAATCTTGCGCGCTGAGCGCGATGTCCGGCGTCAGGCCCGCCGATTTGAACGCCGCATCCAGCTTCGCGCGGCCGGTAATGCCCTGGCGGTAAGTGATCAGCGGCAAGGTGCTGAGCATCTCCAGCGTCACCTGCGGCTGCCGCGTCAACTCGTGCCCTTCCGGCACCAGAATGGTGTGATGCCAGCGGTAGTAAGGGAACGCCGCCAGCGACTCGTCGCTCATCAGCCGTTCGCTGGCAATACCGATGTCGGCTTCACCGGCGGCCAGCATCGAGACGATCTCCTCCGGGCTGCCCTGATTGAGCACCACCCGCACCCGTGGGTAAAGCGCGCGAAACTCTTTGATCACCCCCGGCAGGCTATAGCGCGCCTGGGTGTGCGTCGTCGCGATATGCAGCTGCCCCGAATCGTTGCTGCTGAAGACATCCGCCAGGCGACGGATGTTGTTCGCGTCGTTAAGAATGCGCTCCGCCACCACCAGCAGCTCTTTGCCGGGCTCGGTCATGCCCAGCAGCCGTTTGCCGCGGCGAATGAATATTTCGATGCCCAGCTCTTCTTCCAACTCGCGAATATGCCGGCTAACGCCGGACTGCGAAGTAAATAAGGTATTGGCGACCTCGGTCAGGTTGTAGTTGCAGCGCGCCGATTCGCGAATAATTTTTAATTGTTGAAAGTTCATCCCCGTCTCCCTGTTTCTTGCAGTAGCGTCTGCCATATTGATACGGAGTCCTGCGGGGCTGAACAAATAAGAAATAACCTTTACTTATGCAATTTAATACTAAGTGAATTATTTATCGTGGCTCTCGGGGGATGAGGACGGGGGAAAATGATGAATGGCTTTAAAAATAAAGAGATAAATAACCACACAAATAAAGCGACTTAAGTCATCATGCAAAATAAAGTTATTAAATAGAGGCATTAGATATAAAAAAGGGCCCA
>NZ_JVEL01000285.1:0-3799 GCF_001076875.1 Serratia sp. 506_PEND | reverse complement strand
CTCAGATCCGCAACGGCGGCACCAACGGCGATCCGGTGTTCCGCGGCATGTTCGGTTCGCGGTTGAAGATCCTCACCGACGGTTCGGAAATGCTGGGCGCCTGCCCATCGAGAATGGATGCGCCCACCTCTTACATCTCGCCGGAAAGTTTCGATCTGCTGACCATCACCAAAGGGCCGCAGACGGTGCTGTGGGGGCCGGGATCGTCGGCGGGCACCGTGCGTTTCGAACGTGAACGCCCACGCTTCGACAAGCCGGGCGTCAAGGGCAACGCCAGCGTGCTGACCGGCTCCAACGGCCGCTGGGACGAGAATATCGACGCCAGCCTCGGCGCCGAGCAAGGTTACTTGCGGGTGATGGCCAACAAATCTCGTTCCAACGATTATCAGGACGGCACCAATACGCGCGTGCCGTCGCGCTGGGACAAGTGGAACGGCGATCTGGCGCTCGGCTGGACGCCGGACAACGATACGCTGCTGGAAGTGACCATGGGCCGCGGCAACGGCGAGGCGCGCTATGCCGGCCGCAGCATGGACGGTTCGCAGTTCAAGCGCGAAAGCCTGGGCATGCGGGTGGAAAAATCCAACATCGGCGAGGTGCTGGATAAGCTGGAAGCGCAGGTCTACTACAACTACGCCAACCACGTGATGGACAACGTCACCCTGCGCTCACCGGGCAGCGGCGGCATGGGTGGGCACGGTGGCCATGGCGGTATGGGCATGGGCGGCCACGGCGGGCACATGATGTCTTCCGGCATGACGATGCAGCTCGATCGCCGCACCGTCGGCGGCCGCGTGATGGGCACCTGGCAGTGGCAGGACGTGAAGCTTGAAAGCGGCCTGGACACGCAGACCAATACCCACCGCAGCATGAGCCGCGGCAGCTGGGAAAAAGACGCCCAGTTCAACAGCTACGGCGCCTTCAGTGAGCTGACCTGGTCCACCAGCGAGCAGGATAAACTGATCGGCGGCGCGCGTCTCGATCGCACCCTGGTGGAGAACTTCCGCAACGGCGGCGACGCGGAGCGTTCCGACACCCTGCCGAGCGGTTTTATGCGCCTGGAGCACACGCTGGCCGAGCTGCCGCTGATGCTGTACGCCGGCGTCGGTTATACTGAGCGTTTCCCGGATTACTGGGAGCTATTCTCGCCGAAGCTCGGCCCGAATGGCAGCAAGGATCCGTTCTCCAGCGTCAAGAGCGAGAAAACCACGCAGCTCGACATCGGCGCACAATACAACGGCAAGCGCTTCAACGGCTGGGTCTCCGCTTATGTGGGCCGCGTCGATGATTTCATCCTGTTCAAATACGATCCGCACAATGCGCGTCTCAGCCAGGCCGATAACGTCAACGCCAACATCATGGGCGGCGAAATGGGCATGGGTTATCAGTTGAGCGAGCACTGGAAAACCGACGCCAGCCTGGCCTACTCCTGGGGCAAAAACACCAGCGACGGCCGCCCGCTGCCGCAGATCCCGCCGCTGGAGGCGCGTCTGGGGCTGACCTACGAGTACGGCGACTGGAGCGGCACCGGGCTGTGGCGTTTGGTCAGCAGCCAAAACCGCGTGGCGATCAACGAAGGCAACGTGGTGGGCAAAGACTTTGCCGAAAGCGCCGGCTTCGGCGTGCTCTCCGCGAACGCCGCCTACAAGGTGAATAAAAACGTCAAGCTGAGCGCCGGTCTGGATAACATCCTGAACAAGACCTACAGCGAGCACCTCAACCTGGCGGGCAACAGCGCCTTCGGCTATTCGGCCAACAGCGCGGTGAATGAACCGGGCCGCACCCTGTGGGCCAAGGTTAACGTCACCTTCTAAACCGTTCACCGGGCGATGGGCAACCGTCGCCCGGTCATGCGATATGCGATCCGGTTCTTAGGATATGAGTTTTAAGTTTTTCCCATTCGGTTAGGCGGCGATTACTATCGTCCTCAGGTTAATCATGGCCCCGGAGGGAATATGCAAAAGATCACTCGTTTTCTGGCCCTGCTCGGCGAGCTGATGATCGAAAAAGCCGAAGACGCCGCGCCACAGGCAGCCCAGCCTGACGATCGCGACGACGCGTTGCCACCGCGCCTCGAACGCGGCGTTCCGCTGGCTGACCGCTTCCTGTTCATGTAATTTCCCGCGCTGTTTACATTAGCCCGCTCACACTGAACGCACGATATGTTCGCGCAGCCACTGGTGAGCGGGATCCCGATGCGATCGTTCGTGCCACAGCATAGTCATTTCAAAACCCGGCACCGCCAATGGCGGTTTGAGTTGCTGCAATAACGGTTGGTTGCGCACCAGCCGCTCCGGCAACATCGCCACCAAATCGGACTGCGTCAGTACCGAGATAACGAAGAGAAAATGCGGCACGGAAAGCACCACGCGCCGCGTCAGCCCCACGTCCGCCAGCGCTTGGTCGGTGATGCCGTAGAAACCGCCGCCGTCCGGCGAAACCATCACCTGCTCCAATAGGCAGAATTGCGCCAGCGTCAGGTTTTCATGCAGCTTAGGGTGACCGACTCTGCCCACCAGCACATAGCGTTCACGGAATAGCGTACGCTGACGCAGACCGGGCGGCGCCCCTTCGCGGGTGTGAAACGCCAGATCGATCTCTCCCTGTTCCGCCAGTTTGGCGATGCGTGACGGCGCGGTTTCCAGCACCGCCAGCCGGGTGCCGGGCGCCGCCGTGCGCAAACCGTTCAGCGCCGGCAGGACGATGGTGGATTCGCCGTAGTCGAAGGCGGCCACACGCCAGATATCGGTCGCCACAGCGGGATCGAACGGCGTCGCCGGCGTTACCGCCAACTCAAGCGCCGCCAGCGCCTGGCGCAGCGGTTCCCGCAGTTGCTCCGCTCTGGCGGTTGGACGCATGCCGCGCGGGCCGGGCAACAGCAGCGGATCGTCAAAGATCGCCCGCAGTTTGGCGAGATGCACGCTGACTGCCGGCTGAGAGAAATTGAGCCGCTGCGCCGCGCGCGTGACGTTGTGCTCCGCCAGCAGCGCGTCGAGCGTCACCAGCAGATTGAGATCCAGCCGCCTTAAATTATTCATGGTTATACCTGGGATAACGGTAATTCATTTCTAATATACCTTGTGACGCCCTAACCTGCAGCTCTCACACCAAGGAGCGTTGTTATGAATGTGCTGATTGTTTACGCCCACCCGGAGCCGCAGTCGCTGACCGGCTCACTGAAAAACTTCGCCGTTGAACGCCTGACGCAGGCCGGCCATCAGGTCCAGGTGTCAGACCTGTACGCCATGAAGTGGAAAGCGGCGATCGACGCCGACGACAGCCTGGAAGGCGCATCAGGCCCACGTTTCGATCCTTCGCTGGATTCCCGGCGCGCGTTCGCCAACGGCGTGCAGAGCGCCGACATCGAACGGGAGCAACAAAAGCTGCGTTGGGCGGACGCGGTGCTGTTGCAGTTCCCGCTGTGGTGGTTCTCGATGCCGGCGATGCTGAAAGGCTGGTTCGATCGGGTCTATGCCTATGGTTTTGCCTACGGCGTCGGTGAGCATTCCGATACCCATTGGGGCGACCGTTACGGCGAGGGTATGTTGGCGGGCAAACGGGCGATGCTGATCGTCAGCGCCGGCGGGTGGGAATCCCATTACGCCCCGCGCGGCATCAACGGGCCGCTCGACGATATTCTGTTCCCGATCCAGCACGGCATGCTGCATTACCCGGGGTTCGAGGTGTTGCCGCCGTTCGTCACCTATCGCGCCGGTAAGACCGACGAGACGCGCTTTGCCGTCCTGTGCGAACAGCTCGGACAGCGGCTCGATAACCTGTGGCGCACCGAGCCGATTCC
>NZ_JVEL01000284.1:0-3051 GCF_001076875.1 Serratia sp. 506_PEND | reverse complement strand
CCAGCTTCTCACCCTCTTCAAACGCGGAAAGGGGCAGCTTGCTAAATTCCAGATAAGCGCTGGCGCTTCTAAACGCGTCTTTCCTAGTGTTTTCTGAATCTGTAAACTTTCCCAAACAACGACTGATTAACCAATTTTTATACAATGTTTCTTGCGGTAGAGAGTCAACAGAGGTTTCAGCAAAGGCCATCTGACTTGCGAGCAGTAGAAACACCAGAAAGTTATTGTGTTTTCTCATCCAAGATCACCTTTAAGAAAATCCCTCGTTTAATAACCCCGGATATCAATTATCGTCTTTTCCATGATATTTTTTGATGATGGCTTGCAGTGCTTGGCTATGTACAAGATCGATGCACTTTGCCATCGTCATCGGCTCCCCAGACATGCTGTCATAGTGCTTTGCCAGAAATTCTTTTGCCAGCGCCCTGACAGCGGTATGCGCTTCCAGAGAATAATCGCCGAACTCCATGTAACCCCTGGCGGTGGCGGTGGCATCGTTTTTGACTTCTTTTGCTGAGTACCCCTCGGCGATACAAACGCTAAGCGCGTAGTTTTTGAGGTACTCGGCAGGGGAATAGTCAATTTCTGTCGCTGCATTGACGTTCAACGTTGCGGCGATGGCCACAGTCAGTGAGATTTTTTTCACTGATTATTTCCGAGGAGGATTTTCATTTACTCTGTCCGGATTGTCTTTCACCCAATTATCATTAGGGCGCTGTACATAATCTTTCGCAAGTTTATCAAGCTCTTCACTGTGGTACATATCCATGCACTTCATTAAGTCTAAGCGGCTTTTCCCATCCTTAGCATTGTAATTCTTTTGCAAATACTGTTTTGTCAGCTTGATGATAGGGGATTCTTCATCACGAATTGCATAGTATGACCAAGCATCGATACCATTCGATGAGGCAATTGCATCTTTGCTAGCCTCTGGTGATGTCTTATAAGCGACGGAAATGCAGTAGGTCAGAGCAATATCCTTGTAGTTTTGCAAATAGTTTCGGTACGCCGCTTGCGGTGGCCACTTTTCAATGGGTTCTTCTTGGTTTTTATGTGCTATAGCACAAGTAGCATATATACAAAGAAAAGAGATAAGGGTTTTTTTCATCTCAATACCCAAAAGTTAGCGTAATTTGTTGTATAGCGAGCTTCTGGTTCATTGAAATAACAATGATCATAACAATCGCCGTTCCCATTCCAAAGCGTAGCATGTCCTCCAGCATCGCTCCAACCTGCAATTTCAAACAGTATGATCCCTTTCTTTCCGGCTAATTCACCACCACCTGGAGGAGGGAATTTGACTCGAAGGTCGGGTTTGCCCCAGATCTTTGTCAGATAAGCGATAAGATCTTTAACTCTAAAAAAATACCATTGACGATCGGCGCCTGATACGGTCTGATCTTTTACATAAGGAATGGGGAAGCCAGATTTATTCAAGATGTAGCTCATACGCACAGCGCAGGTGTTTTCCCACTTTCCATTGGGCGCAATATTCATGGCGACACGCCCGCCGATAATCTTGGCAACATTTTGAGCTGAATATTGCGCGTTATATATTTTAGTGCTTGCAGCCCATGCTGCTGAAAAAATGGGGCGATTATTATTCATTGTTATTTCCCTATATTAATCCCCCCGGCCGTAACCGGGGGGCATGCAGATTAAGCTTCGCGGTTTTCCTTGATGTTCCAACCTGCGCTGCTTTCGGCGCCTTTGCCGCCTTTGTCGCTCTGCTCCCAGTATTGCTGTTTCACTTTCGCCGCCTGGAAGGAGTAGGTGACGCCCACGGTGTCTTCGCCGCCTGCGCCGGTGTACTGCACGGCGGTGACCAGCACGTCGTCCAGGGTGATTTTAACGTACTCAACCTGAGTACCGCCCGCCTTGCAGACAGACAACTCAACCTTGGTCAGGTGCTTACCGCTGGAGCAGTGCTTCAGCAGCGCCGGGGTTGACTTGTCGACCAGCGCGTTAACGTGCAGATCGTTGAAGCACACTTTACCGGCGCCGCCGCCGCCGCCAACGCCCATATTGCCCGGTTGAGAAGCGCCCCAGGAGAAAGAAGTAATGTCGGTCCAGCCTTTGTGATTCGAATCTTTAGATTCGCCGCTGGCACCTTCAACTTTCAGGAACATATCAATAGCCATAGTTTCTTCACTCTTTATTAAGGGTTAACAGTAGTATTAACGTTACGTTGAAAAACTCAGGTAATAGCAGCAGGAATTGCAAGTGTGGTAATGCATTACCAATTTATATCCTTGTGCCATGCACCTTCTTAAATACCGAAAACTATCGGTACGGGTTACCGAGCCACTATTAAGTGCTAATGGCTCAATGCTTAATTATTTCGCGTTATCTTGGTTCCACATGCGATCCGGGTTTTCTGCGATAGGCTGACGATGAGGTTGATGTATCAGCCAGGCCGCACTACCGCGGCCTGACTTCAGCCCATCAGGACGCGTCGTTTTGTTTGAGCGAAGGCAGCTTCGACACCAGGCGCAGGGAGACGGTCAGACCTTCCAGCTGGTAGTGCGGGCGCAGGAAGAACTTGGCGCTGTAATAGCCTGGGTTGTCTTCGATCTCTTCCACCTGCACTTCCGCCGCGGCCAGCGGTTTGCGCGACTTGGTTTCCTGCGAGGAGTTGGCCGGATCGCCGTCCACGTAGTTCATGATCCAGTCGTTCAGCCAGCGCTCCATGTCGTCGCGCTCGCGGAAGGAACCAATTTTGTCGCGCACGATGCACTTCAGGTAATGCGCGAAGCGGCAGCAGGCGAACAGATACGGCAGGCGCGCGGAAAGCTGGGCGTTGGCGGAGGCGTCGGCGTCGTAGTATTCCGCCGGTTTCTGCAGCGACTGCGCGCCGATAAAGGCGGCGAAGTCGGAGTTTTTGCGGTGCACCAGCGGCATAAAGCCGTTTTTGGCCAGCTCGGCTTCGCGGCGGTCGCTGATGGCGATCTCGGTCGGGCACTTCATGTCCACGCCGCCGTCGTCGCTCGGGAAGGTGTGGCACGGCAGGTTTTCCACCGCGCCGCCGGACTCCACCCCGCGAATGGCGGT
>NZ_JVEL01000283.1:0-1123 GCF_001076875.1 Serratia sp. 506_PEND | reverse complement strand
TTTTTATGCTTCCTGTTTTAGGCGGCGGGTAGCGAAGCCGCAGCTCAGCTGCTACATTGGGCAAAAATCAACCCACCGAGGTGTAGACCATGACGTTCTCGGAACAGGAGATTAAACCCGTATGGGATGAGGTCGCACGCCTGATCGGCGATGGCGTGATGCAACTGCGTCATCGCGGCGAAGCGCTGTCGGTGGAAACGCTGGAAAAACATCTGACGCGGCAGTTGGCGGACAGCAACGATATCGAACGGCGCATCCTGCTCGGCGCCGCCATCAACATGCTGAAAGGCGGAAAATGAATCGCCAACCGAAGAAGGTTGGCGATCCGACAGAAGCCCGAGGTATGCAAGCCCGGCCTTCTGCGCGCTACTATGTCACGCTAATATGACGTAATTAATAGGAATTGTCGGGTTTTTGCCCAAAATGCCCTATTTTTGTTGCCTGCATCAGGCCAGCACGAAATCACCCGCATCCAGCGGCTGTCCCACCACTTTCACCAGGAAATCGTTGCCGTCAAAGCCGCCGCCCAGGTTGATCGCCACGTCACTGACGTGATTTTGCGCATCGTAGCTCAGCGTCGCCTCGCCCGCCTTGCCGCTGAACTGATCGACGAAGCGGATGCCGTCGGCGCTGCCGGTGTTGAACAGCGTCAGATCGATCTTGTCCTCGCCGCGCACGAAGTCGCGGATCCAATCCGGCGCCGCCGCCGTCGACTCATCCGCCGCAAAGTAGACGAAGGTGTCCTTGCCGGCGCCGCCCCACAGCTGATCCGCCCCTTTGCCACCGTACAGCACGTCATCGCCCGCGCCGCCCTTGAGCACGTTATCGGCGGCGTTCCCTACCAGCACATCGTTACCCGACCCGCCGATGGCGTTTTCAATCGTTACGCCTGCGGCGATAGACACGTTGCCTTTCAGGCCGCCGACGTCCGAGAACGCCTTTTCATTCAGATTGATGCGCTGATTCTGGCCGAAGCCGGAGAAGTCGAAGGTGTCGTTGCCGCCGGCGTCCCAGGCGGTGAAGATTATCTTGTCCTGCGCGCCGGTGGCGGTGAGGAAGTCGCGATCGGTGTTGGAATTGAAACCGTAAACCGTGTCGCCGGTGCGGGTGTTCATGTTGGCGC
>NZ_JVEL01000282.1:0-10444 GCF_001076875.1 Serratia sp. 506_PEND | reverse complement strand
ATCTCCCTCGCCGCTTTTCGTTACTGCTTGCGCTGCTCCGCCACCTGTTTGGCGGTGACGCTGCCCTGCTTATCGCCGAAGTGGCCGACCACGAAGTTGGCGACCGCCGCCACTTCCTCGTCGGAATACGCGCTGCCGAACGACGGCATCATCTCATGCCGCTCGCCAACGCTAATGCTCGTCCCCTTCAGGATAGCCTGCACCACGCTGCGCCCCTGCGGATCGTTCACCGCCGTGCTGCCCACCAGCGAAGCATACTCGCTCTGGCGGCCCGGCCCGTTCCACTGGTGGCAGCCGCTGCAGTCGTTGGCGAACATCCGCCGCCCGAGCGAGCTGTCTTGCCCGCCCGGCAGGATCGGGGTGGAAGCCCCCGCGCCCTTCGGCTGCAAGTTCACCGCCGCCGCGCTGTCGCCGGCGATGGGTTCGATGTCGCGCAGGTATTTCACCAGCGCCAGATTATCTTCCGGCGTCAGGAACTGCAGGCTGTTTTCCACCGCTTCCGCCATCGGACCGGCGGCGCTGCTGCGCCCCGGCGCATGGCCGGTGGCCAGATATTGCGACAGTTGCTGGTCGCTCCAGCCGCCGATGCCGGTCTGTTTGTCCGGCGTGATGTTGGCGGCGAACCAGCCCTGCACCACTTCACCGCTCAGGTGCTTGCTCTGGTTAAGACCGAACCCCAGATTGCGCGGCGTATGGCACTCGCCGCAGTGGCCGAGCGCCGTCGCCAGATAGGCGCCGCGATTCCACTGTTCATCCTTGTTGAGATCCGGCGCAAAGCGCTGCTCCTGGAAGAACGCCAGGTTCCAGAATTTCATGCCCCAACGCTGGTTGAACGGGAACGACAGCTCGTTTTGCGGGTTGGCCTGTTTCACCGGCGGCAGACTGAACAGATAATCCTTGATCGCCAGCACGTCATCGCGGCTCAGCCCGGTGTAGGAGGTATAAGGCATCGCCGGATACAGGTTGCCCTGTGGGCCGATGCCCTCACGCACCGCGCGCACGAACTGATCGTCGCTCCAGTTGCCGATGCCGGTTTCCTTGTCGGCGGTGATGTTGGTGCCGTAAATGGTGCCGAACGGCAGCTTGAAGGCGAAGCCGCCCGCATAAGGCGCGCCGCCCGGCGCGGTGTGGCACGCCACGCAGTCGGCGGCGCGCGCCAGGTACTCGCCGCGCGCCAGTTTGTCGGTCATGCCGGCCGGCGCCCCGGCGATCGGCGCCGCAGGCTCAGCGCCGGTGGGCCGCAGCAGCGTATACAGCGCGTATCCTCCCGCCAACACCACCACGGCGATAATCAGCCATAACAGCCCTTTCAAGGCATTGCTCATCGCATCTCTCCCTAACCCAACGCCTTGGCGGCCTGGTGGATGGCGGCGCGAATGCGCACATAGGTGGCGCAACGGCAAACGTTGCCGCCCATCGCCGCGTCGATGTCCGCATCGCTCGGATTCTTGCTTTGCGCCAGCAGCGCGCTGGCGCTCATGATCTGGCCGGACTGGCAGTAACCGCACTGCACCACGTCCAGATCAAGCCAGGCTTCCTGCACCGCCTTGCCTTCCGGCGTGGCGCCCACGGCTTCGATGGTGGTGATTTTTTTGCCGACGGCGGCGGAGACCGGCGTCATGCACGAACGCACCGGCACGCCGTCCAGATGCACGGTACAGGCGCCGCACATGGCGATGCCGCAGCCGAATTTGGTGCCGGTCAAGCCGGCTTCGTCACGCAGAAACCACAGCAGCGGCATGTGCGGATCGCCCTCGAAAGTCAGCGGCTGATCGTTTACGGTTAAATGAATCATCAGGTTCTCTCCTTGTCAGACGCCGGATTCGCAGTGGGATTATGCAGCGGCAGGCTCAGCGAGGTGCGCGGCCGCCCAAGCAGCGCCAGCGCATTGCCGACCGCCGGGGCGATGGTCGGCACCCCCAGCTCGCCCACGCCGGTCGGTTTCTCGGTCGAAGGCACGATGATCACCTCGATCTCCGGCATCTCATCGATGCGCAGCGGGCGGAAGTTATTGAAATTGGACTGTTCGACCACGCCGTCTTTCAGCGTGATATTGCCGTACAGCGCCAGGCTCAGGCCGTAGCCGATGCCGCCCTCGATCTGCGCCCGGATCACGTCGGGATTCACCGCCACGCCGCAGTCCACCGCGCACCACACTTTATGCACTTTGGGGATGCCGCCTTCGCCGATCGACACCTCGGCCACCTGCGCCACATAGGTGTCGAACGCCTTGGCGACGCCCACGCCGCGCGCGCGTCCGTCTACCACTTTAGCGCCCTGCCAGCCGGCGGCTTTCGCTACCGCCCGCAGCACGCCCGCCGCGCGCGGCGCATCGCCCATCAGCGCCAGCCGCCCTTCGACCGGATCCTGGCCGGTTTCCTGCAACAGCTGATCGATAAAGCTCTCCACCGCGTGGCCGGTGTGGGTGCTGGCGACCGACCGCAGCGAGGTGGTCGGCACCTTGCCGGGCACGATATGCGCATCGCAGCGGAAGGCTTCGAAGGTGTATGAGACCTCGCTGGCGCCCTCGACCATCATCTGATCGAGGCCGTTGACCACCAGCGCATCCATCGCGCTGTGGCGCGTCCAGGAGTGGCCGACCACGGTATCGGTCCAGCCCACCACCTTGCCGCCCCGAATGGCGCCGCGCAGGCGGTGCAGGATCATCGGGCGATACCAGCCGTTGCGGATGTCGTCCTCGCGCGTCCACACCACCTTCACGCCGTGGCCGGGGCCGATGCCCTTGGCCGCCGCCGCCATGTCGGCCGCCAGATCCGGCCCCAGCGTCGGGTTGCCTAAATCGATGCGCCGGCCGAAGCTGCCGCCCGCCAGAATGGTTTCAATCTGCACCTTGTCCGGCGGCAACTCGAACAGATCGCACAGCTGCTTATGGTCGAGCGTCTGGATTTGGCAGCCGTAGCGCGCCTTGACGCTCTCGCCGTCCCAGAACAGATAGCCGTCCAGCGGCTCCATCGGCGCGTGCGCGACGTACGGGAAGGTGTATTCGGCCTCGATCACCTTGTCGGCCTTATCGAACACCTCGTCCGGCTTGCCGTGGCTCTTCGCCACCACGCCGGTTTTCTGCGCCACCTGGCGGAATTCGGCGTAGATCTCCTCGGTGTTGCGCCGTTCGGCCTGCGCGTCGTCCCAGGTGACCCGCAGCCGTTCCCGCCCCTGGATCGCCGCCCAGGTGTTTTTGGCGTAAACCGCCACGCCGGTGGCGACCTGCTTCACCGCCACCACGCCCGGCACCGCCAGCGCCCGCTCGGCGTCGAAGGTCGCCACTTTGCCGCCGAAACGCGGCGGTTTTTTGATGGTGACGGTCAACATGCCCGGCTCGTGGATATCCTGCGAGAACTGCGCGCTGCCGTTGGTTTTCGCCAGCGAATCGACGCGGTGCAAACCGCGCGTTTTGCCGATCAGGGTGAAATTGGCCGGATCCTTCAGCGTCAGGCTGGCGGGATCGGGCGGCGGCAGCGTGGCGGCCAGCGCGGCGAATTCGCCGAAGCCCGCTTCGCGCCCGCTGGCGGCATGGCGGATCTTGCCCGCCTGCACGGTGATTTCCTGCGCCGAGGTTTTCCAGCTCTGCGCGGCGGCCTGCACCAACAGCGCGCGCGCCATGGCGCCCATGCGCCGCATTTGCTCATAGGCATTGGCCACCGAGCTGGAACCGCCGGTGCCCTGGAATCCGAAGGCCAGGTTTTTGTAGACATTGGTGTCCACCGGCGCGGCCACGACCCGCACCTGTGCCCAGTCGGCATCGAGCTCTTCGGCGACCAGCGTCGCCATGCCGGTATAGACCCCCTGGCCCACTTCGGTGTGTTTACTGATGACGGTGACGACGCCGTCGGCGCCGATCTGAACGAAGGCGTTGGCGTCTAACGCCGCCGCGCCGGAGGCGGCCGGGGCAGCCGAACGCGCCAGCGCGCCGGTGGACGGCAGATAGGCGCCGATCACCAACGCCCCAGCGCCGACGATAAACCGCCGCCGCGAAAGCGGAACTTGGGATATGCTCATTGCTCATGACTCCAAAAAAGCCGAAGGCGTCACTGCCTTCGGCGAAACAAATCTTGTTATGGGAATGGCTTGTCGCGCCCGTCAGGTGATATAGCGCAACAGAGCAATAATTAGCGTAGCCTATTATCCAGTAGACTTAATGTTGAAGAGGGTTTTTCTATTGGAGAATCGTGCGGTGCGGGCAGGCACCCGCACCGGGGTCAACTCTGCGTCGTCGCCAGATAGGAGAAGACGCTGAGCAGGTTGATTTGCGCCGCCATGTTGTCGCTGTCGAAGGCCACGGTCAGCGCGTCCTGGCGCTCCACGCCAGGCACCAGGCTGAACAGATCCGCCAGCACCGGTTTGGCCGCCATCAGCGTCAGCCGGTAAGGCGGCATAAAACGGCGCTCCACCGGCAGTCTGGCGCCCTGGCGCACCTGTTGCATCGCCCGCTCGCGGATCTCCGCCCGCGCCCGCTGTGGGCTGAGCGATTCGGCGGCGGTTTGCGAGATGGCGCGTTTTACGCAAACATAGCCGGATTGCGGATAACGTTCAGCGATCCAACGTTGCAGCTCGTCGTCACCGCTCACCAGCCACAACGGCACGTTCAACTCCGCCGCCATCGCCGCATACAGATCGCTTTCGCCTACGACCTCGCCGTTCAGGCTGACGCGATAAAAGGCCCGACCGTTGATGGTATGCGCCAGCACGCCGCGTTCGCCGGCGGCGCTGTGATAACCGATGCACATCAGGCCGTCGTAACGTTGATGCTGCAGCCCTTCCACCATCGACAACCCGCGCGGTTTGCCCTGCACCAGGCGCGCCCGCGCATCGATGCGATCGGCGCGCAGGTTCTGCATCATGGCGTGGCTGTCGGCCACCGTCACCTCGGTGGCGCCGCCGGCGAAAGCGCCGTCGATGGCGGCGTTGACCTCCTGCTCCATCAGCTCGCGCGCCGCCGCATAGTCGGCATGGCCCGGGTTGCACTGCTCCGGCCGCATCACGCCGGCAATACCCTCGATATCCGCAGAGATAAAGACTTTCACATCACACTCCCGTTATTTAATTTGCCGCCAGCCGATCGAGCAGCGGGCCCAGCGCCACGCGCGCATGCTGCTGGAAACCGCTGACGCCCTCGGCGCTCAGCAACGCATCCAGCACCGCGTATTCGGTGGCGTCCGCGGCCGCCGCAAACAGCGGCTCCAGCCGTTCGTCCGGCAGCGTGGCCCCCAGCAACCGGGTGGAGAACGCCAGCGCGATGTCGCCGGAGCCGTGCCCCCAATGGCTGCCTACCCGCCCCAGACCCGCGCCCGCACGGCGGGCGATGCGGTTCAGTTGGCGGCTGTCCAGCGCCCGATCGCAGGCGATGATGATGATGACCGAACCGGCGTCCACCTGCGGCGGCGGGTCAGCCAACAGTTTGCCCAGCGCCTGGCCGACGCGCACGCCGCTCAGCGTCAGCGAGTCGAGGGTGCCGAAATTGGCCAGCACCAGCACGCCGAGCGTGGTGCCAAGCCCAGGGCAATAGCGTGAGGCGGTGCCGATGCCGCCCTTCAAGCCGAAACTGCTCATGCCGCGCCCGGCGCCGACGCTGCCGCGCGCAAAGCGGGTGGAATGGTTATCCAGCGCGCTGAAGACGTGCTCCTCACGCACCGCCATCGCCTGAATATCGTTGAGGTAACCGTCGTTACACTCCAGCACCAGCGGGTTAATGGTGGCGCTGCCGCGGCCGATCTGCGGATAACGCAGACAGCTGCGCCGCACCATGGCGTTGAACAGCGTGCCGACGGCGAAGGTGTTGCTCAGCAGAATAGGCGTTTGCAGCACCCCCAGCTCGTTCAGCTGCACCAGCCCCAGCGGCTTGGCGAAGCCGTTGAGCACCGCGCTGCCACACGGCAGCGGCTGGTTAAACAGATCGCCCGGCGGCACGATAGCGGTAACGCCGGTCTGGCATTCGCCGTCGGCCAGCGTGTGATGCCCGACGCTGACGCCCGGCACGTCGCACAGGGTGTCGGTCGGGCCGGCCGGATAGCGCGCGCCCGGCAGGCGGCGATGGCGCCGCCAATAGCTCAGCAGATTGTCGAGGCTTTGTTGTTCAAACGCCTGGCTGTCTGTCATGGTTCCCTCATCCGCCGTCAGCCCATCAGAAAACCAGAATATCGCGCAATGCGCCGCGCCGTAAATTGAAAGCGGAAGCGGGCAGCAAAAATCGCCTTGCCCCGTCGCCGTTCATTGCCTGCACCACTTTGCGTTTGCGGCCGCCCCTCTACGTCAGCCCGCGCGCCACCGCCCCGGCTAGCGGGCACGATAATCGCCGCTTCGGTTATCGCCATGCGAGGAGAACAGCCCGATGAAAGCAATCGTCATTGGCGGCCTGAACCTATTGGGTTTTTAGGGGGAAAAACAGTGTAAATGGCCGGTGCCGCAGGTGATATCCCCCCTTATCCAAAATGTATAACTCGATCTGCCGACGCAATGGTCGTTTCACGATGGGCAATGATCAGCTTAGTGATGTTGAGTCTCTTAATTGCCTGATTCACGGCAGCTTCGCTCTCCTTATCCAGCGCGCTGGTGGCCTCGTCCAGGAACAAAATAGCCGGTTTTTTGTAGATTGCCCGGGCTATGAATAATCGTTGTTTTTGCCCGCCGGACAATCCCTCCCCCAACTCGCCGATCGGGGTTTCATACCCCATCGGCATGCGCATGATCACCTCATGCAGATAGCTGGCACGGGCACAGGCTTCCATCCAGGCATCATCCATCTCGTCCGCGAACCCGCAGATATTTTCCCGGATCGAGCCGGAGAACAGTTTGTCGTCCTGCATCACGCAGGCAATCATTTTGTGGTAGTTGTTGATGCCGAGCTGCCGGATATCGACGCCGTTCACCTCAACCCGCCCTGAATCCGGGGTAAACAGTCCGCACAGCACCTTCATCAACGTGGTTTTGCCGGCGCCGGACGGGCCCACGATGGCCACGCTTTCGCCTGGCGCAACGCTGATGTCCAGGCCATCAAAAATAGCCGGTGACTGGCTGTCGTAACGATAGCTCAGGGCATGGGTCGTCAATCCCAAAGGTTGCAGGCCCGCCGTGTAAGGGTGATCGGGCTTACGCGCCTCCCGCGGATGCAGGGCGATATCAGCGATGCGCTCGTTATGCAGGCTCATCATGCGCAGCTGCAGCAAAAATTCCGTCAGCGACCCGATGCGATCGGAGAACTGCCCCCGAAAGGCGCCGAACGCCACGAACATGCCGAGGGTCATCTGGTTATCGATCACCAGGCTGGTTCCTAACCACAGAATGACGATCTGGTCACACGCCGCTATAAAGGTGTTGATCCCGCCAAACAGCATGTCCATTCGGGTGACGCGGATACCCGTGTTGATGGTGTCGATTTCAAGGTTTAGCCAGTGAGCGATGCGGCGTTCTGCCATGCCCTGCATCTTGACGGTAGCGATACCGTACAGCGTTTCCATAAAATACGAGCCGGCCCGAGCCTCTCTCACCAGCGCCTCCTCGGACAGCTGACGGTAATATCCATAGGTAAGCAGCCGCATCAACACATAAAGCGCGGTGAAAGTGAGCACTACCCAGGTCAGCCAGCCGCCATACAGCACCATCATCACCAACACACCGATCACCATGATGCCGTCCATGATGGCGCCGACGATACTGGTGGTGAAAGTGCTGCGCAGCGTATCCAGTGAACCGAAGCGTGACTGAATGTCACCCAGTTTACGACGTTCAAAGTAACCGAGTGGCAGGCGCAACAGATGGGTGAACAACCCGGCCTGCCACTGAACGTTGATAAGCGTCGCCATGACCAATCCTGACCATGCCCGCACCATGCCGATGGCAGCCCGCAACAAGATAAAGAGCATCAATCCGGCGCAGATGAGCGACAGTAACCCGCGATCTCCGGCAGGAATAGCGTGATCCATCACCAGCTGCGTGCCGATGGGCATCACCAAGTTGATGGTTTCGAACACCAGAGACAGGCAAAAGATTTTGCCGAGCGCCCCCTTGAGGCCATGCACGCTGCCGATCAGCGTGCGAAGATGAATGCGATGACGGACGCTGTCGGCGGTGAATTCGCTGCCGGGCCAGGCCTCAAGCGCTATGCCGGTGAAACTGTGCGACAGTTCCGTCAGGCTGACGGCCCGGCGCCCGCGCGCCGGATCATGCAGCACCGCGCGGTGGCCTTTGATGCTGACCAGCACCACGAAATGGTTGAATTCCCAGTGCAGAATGCAGGGCAGTTTTAGCGCACCGAGTTCGTCCAGATCCAGAGACAGAGGACGGGTGCTCAACCCCAATTGCTCGGCGATACCGGTCAGTCCAACCAGCGTTGCACCGCGGGATGACAGGTTGAACTGCCGGCGCAGCGCGATCAGGTCGATGTTTTTGCCGTAATAACCGCAGATCATCGCCAGACAGGCCAGCCCGCATTCCGACGACTCGGTCTGGTGCACCATCGGAACCCGGTGGCGCAGCCGCAGATCCAGTTGGCTGACCCGCTGTTTGAATGTGGTCCTACTCATTGACTGGCCCCGTCGCGCTGTGTTTCATGTCGTAGAACGGCGAGAGCATCCATTGATACATCTTCCTTTTTTCCAGAAACAGAGTGCTTTGCGCTTTCATGCCGTTTTCCAGGCTCAGGCGTTTACCGTCATAGGCAATGGCCTGTTTCTCCGGCATGACGATCACCTTGTAGTACGGCACGGCGGCGGTCAGCGCCGTTTTGGGCGCTCCCTGGTAGGTCAGCATTTCCTGCGGCGAAGCCGGGGCTTTGGAGATGACGGACACTGTGCCGGCGAACTGACCAAATTTCTCCGCCGGAAAGGCGTCATAGCGCACATTGACCTTATCGCCGGCGGCGATGTAGGGGATGGCGTCGTTGGGCACCCACAGTACCAGGGCATAGCGATCGATGTTTTGCGGGATAATCTGCAGCAGACTGTCGCCGACGTTGACCATTTGGCCAACCGTGACGCTCAGCGAATCGATACGGCCTCCGGCCAGCGCGCGAACGATAATATCGCCAGTGGCATCTATGTTTTGCCGCTCCTTTTGCAGCTCGTAGCGCTGCAGCTCCATCTGGTAAATCTGGTTGTCGAATTCGGCACCCTGGATATGGATCTGGCTTTCCAGCGCGGTGATCTGCAGCGCATTCTGTTCGTTCTGGCCGGACAGGCCCAGCAGGTTGTTCTGCTGCTGGTAATACAGCGCCACCTGGTTGGTAAGCTGATCCTTATTGATCAGCCCCTTGGTCTGATAGTGCCGGTAGTTCTCCATGTTTTCCTTCATGATGCGTATCCCTTCCTGGGCGCGTTTGAGGATATCAGTGGAGCGGGTGAATGCAGCGGTGTATTGCGCCTTCTGTTGTTCCAGCATGATAAGCGTGGCCTGCTTGCTGCTTTCCAGTCGGTTGATGATTTGCGCAATGCGTGCCAGCTGGCCATCGATATCGCGGCGCTGGTTGTCGCTGATCACACCGCTACGGGTGCTCTTGCTGACGTCAATCTGGTAAATGGGGGCACCAACGGCAATCACCTGCCCTTCGGTGACGAATTGTTTGACCACTATCCCTTGGACGGCGGAATAGACGTTGGCGGCGCGCGGATAAGTGCTGATCTCGCCGGTCACGTTGACCCGCCGGGTATAGGTACCGGCGATCGCGAAGGTGAGAAAGGCGATGAAGAAAAACAGGCAGAGCCCTGTCGTGCCCCAAACGGGAATACCGGGTAGCAGGAGCGCCCTGCCACGCCATTTCATTCTCTGATTATCGATCGCTTCCTGGCGAAACATGATCAGCATCCCTTATTGATAGCTAACATTCAAATTCACAGGCTATTGTATTGACAATAAGACAAGCAGCAGGTCAGTTAATTTTGGCGAGAGGATATGAAACTATTAAAGTAAACGCCTTTAAATCTTCTGAGTGATCCTGGCGCCAATAGATTTTTATGAACGTATGTTTCACTCAATGGCAATGTCATATCCAGGGAAAATCAGAGAAATCCAGTTCGATAAGCCTTTTTATTTCTTCAAATCCAACAGTATCTGACCCTAACTCATTTCCATCGTGGCGAAATAGACTATCGTCATAACAATAACACAAATAGAACAAAACAATAAATCACCGGAAAAATATTTCAATGAATCCAAATAATCAGTGCTGTTCTTATTTAATTTTTTAATGGCATCGCTTCCGTTATCAGCCTCCACTTCGACATGATGCTTTCTGAATCCCTTCCGCTTCATATCCTTAATAATTTCTCGTGTAACCACTTCCTTTCTTAGCACTTTTGATTCATCCCTCTTTATAAAAAAAATATATCTATTCATCATATACCCCCTCTCCGTTATCAGACGATCTTTTTCCACTCCCATCGCGATCCTGCCATCCACCCGACACCGCATTGAATTGGCTGCTTAAAATTTCCTT
>NZ_JVEL01000281.1:0-705 GCF_001076875.1 Serratia sp. 506_PEND | reverse complement strand
ACAGCGGCGAGAGCTGCTGCACATGCGCCATCTGAGCCTGATAATCCCGGCTTATCCGGGGCTCCATGTCACGCAGTGCCTGTTCCCCGAGCGTCAGGCGCACATCGCTCAGCCTGGCGGCATCCGGGGCCACAGGCCAGGTCAGCGCATTCGCTTCCAGCATCGCCGTGGCATCGTGTTGCCGGGAGGACTGCTGCATGCTCCAGTGAACCCAGCCGGCCACCATCAGTACCGGCAGCAGGCAGCTCACCATCCCGCTGACAAACCAGAACCACGACGGACGCGGAGGCTTATGAGACTTGATTTTCAGCACCGTCGGCTTCAGCGACCCTTTTTCCCGGCCCACAATGATGCTGCCGGTCGGGAGCTGCGCCAGATCCGGACTCACACTGCCGTCCGCTTCTTCAGACCGGAAATACACCACCGGCGGCACCTGCATCTCTTTTTTCAGTACATCCTGCTCCTGTGACACAATCACGATTTCTGATTCATCAAACAGGCGGGTATACCCTTCAATAAAGTGCAACAGGTTCTCAATTCGCGGCACCCGGAACAGCCCCGCATGATGCAGTTTCTCACTGATGAGCTGGAGTGACCGTTCACAGCGGTAAATCAGACGCTTATCGTCATGACCAACCGGGTACTGACGTAACACGTCGCTGACGCGTGCAATAAACCAGTCGAGCATTTCCACCCGGGCCCGGG
>NZ_JVEL01000280.1:0-1764 GCF_001076875.1 Serratia sp. 506_PEND | reverse complement strand
AGAAATATAGAGGGTCTTCAAATAGATGCTGACGTAATTCTCTTTCCTGATGCTCGCGCCAAAATTGAAAAAGTTAATCACGCCGCTATCCGTTTTTTTCATGTTATCAATTGCCGCCAATCGCAGCGCGGAAACCGCAGGATGGAAGTGATGTATCTCTGCATCAACGCCATCCCCTGAATCGTCGAAAAATTTTGGCAGGTGCACATAGCGATGCTCGGGAATGCCGTCGAGAAACAGCAATGGGATGGCGGAGGACACGTCCCACGATTTACTTTTGCGATACTGCATCGGCGAGGTTCTGAATTGCTTGCGAAAGGCCCGTTCAAAGGATTGATAGGACTGAAAGTTCAGCGCTTTAATGATATCGGAAATAGAGAGGTTAGTCGCTTTCAACATAAATGCGGCGCGAATGAGTTTTCTGCCCCTCACATAGCTTCCGAAAGTCATCCCTGTTTCATCTTTAAACGCTTTTTGGATATGCCCGCGTGAATATCCGCTTTTTTCTGACAGCATCTCAACGGTGAGCTTCTCATTGAACCCACTTTCTTCCACCCAGGCGAGCAGCTCCTCAATGACTTTAGTTATAAACATGCAGGAGCTCCCTTTTAGTTATCTGCCTAATGGTTGCGTTGGGTAAAATAACGCGATATCGGTATTCAGCGATAAGCCCCAATTCATCCGATCTTTTAGGCAATATCCTGAGTATAGAACGCGTGCAATATTAACGCGGTAAATTAAAAAAAATGTACTTAAAAGTGTCATTTACCAAATAGCAGCGTATGGCGAAGAAGTAGAAAGTGTATGGATACATTTTAAGTATATTAATTTGTTGATTTTTATTAATTTATATGAATGAACCAAGCTGGTGGGAGCACAATTTTTGCTCATTGATAGATAAAAACACTATATGGCTGCCAATTTATTGACAGTAACATCTTTTCGAATCGAAATAATTAACTATTCTATGTTTAAGAGTAGGGGGAAGCGGAAAATAGGCCCGGCAGGGGGTTGTGAAATTAAATAATGGTTAATTCAAGGGGGTATCAAGGCTAATGACATTCAGGGAGGAATATGGGGGGGTATTTTCGCGAAAAATAGCGATTGCTATTTATCTTCTGGCTGTGGCCTGCGTTTTTCTGTCTTGGCGCTCGTGGTTTATCAGCGTTTTTCCACACGACTTCTTTGCGAGTCTCATCTTGTGCGAGAGGTGAATCGGCATCTTTCACCTTGGAAATGATTTTTGTGCAACGTGATGCGTGGATATATTTGAACGGGTATGGGAATGCCATTCTTCGAAAGAAAGCAAGTCGGGCAGCTTTTGGTTCTGCAAGAAGAGGGATGCATTCAATAATAAAAATAGCAAGATGACAGGCTTTACTATGGATTGTTCTAACAAGTTCAGACGCAATATTTTAGATGAGATAATCGCTATCATTGAAAAAGCCATTGATACACAAAGCCATGTATCAATAAGGGCGTTATCCGTTAAGTCAGGGTATTCCATCGGGCATTTACAACGGATGTTCTATTTGTATGAAGGGATGAAGATAGGGACCTATATCAGAAAGCGCAGACTAAGCCGCTCGACGTTATTGCTGAAATGTACCGATATGAAGATCTATGAAATCGCGTTGCTCTCTGGATTTAGTTCTCAGCAATCATTTAGCCGTGCGTTTTCAAATCAGTTCGGTTGCCCGCCGAGAACATTCAGAACCCTGCGCGATTGGCCTTTTCTCAATTACCAACCGATTATTGGCTTCG
>NZ_JVEL01000279.1:0-25510 GCF_001076875.1 Serratia sp. 506_PEND | reverse complement strand
AAAGGGCGGCGCGATAACAACAACGAAAACCCTTTATTACAGCCAACACTTGTGGAGAGAGAACAATGAAAAAATCCGTACTGGTCGGTCTGTTTGCCTCGCTGCTGCTGTCGGTCTCCGCGCAGGCGGCGGACAAGCTGAAAATGGGCGTGGTGGTGAAGATCGGCGGCATTCCCTGGTTCAACGCCATGGAGGCCGGCATCAAAAGCGAGAGCGCCAAACGCGGCATCGACGCCTGGATGGTCGGGCCGACGGCGGCGGATCCGGCGCTGCAGGTGCGCGCCATCGAGGATCTGATCGCGCAGAAGGTGGACATCATCGGCGTGGTGCCGAACGACGCCCGGGTGCTGGAGCCGGTGCTCAAGCGCGCGCAGGAAGCGGGCATCAAGGTGATCGTGCACGAATCCCCCGGCCAGAAGTACGCCGACTGGGATTTTGAGCTGGTGGACGCCTCGCAGCACGGGGTCAACCACATGAAAGCGCTGGCCGCCTGCATGAAAGAGCAGGGCAAGTACGCGGTATACGTCGGCAGCCTGACGGTGCCGCTGCACATCACCTGGTCGGACTCGGCCATCAACTACCAGAAGCAGCACTACCCGAACATGCAGCTGGTGGGCGACAAGTTCGGCGTGGGGGAATCGCTGGATGACAGCGTGCGCACCACCAACGATCTGATGGCCAAGTATCCCGATCTGAAAGGCGTGCTGGCGTTCGGTTCGCAGGGGCCGATCGGCGCCGGGCGTGCGGTGCTCAACCGCGGCAAAAGCAACGATATCTGCGTCATCGGGCCGTTCAGCCCGGGGCAGGGCGCTTCGCTGGTCAATCGCGGCGCCATCAAGGGCGGTTATATCTGGAATCCGATGGTGGCGGGCGAAGTGTTCGTGCGCATCGCCGACATGATGCACAAGGGCGAAAAAATCACCGATGGCATGACCATCGAAGGCATGGGCAAGGTACAGGTGGATGCGCAGCAGCACACCATTCTCGGCAACGCCACCGAAAGCCTGGATAAGCAAAACTTGCCGAAGCTGGTGAAGATGGGGCTGTAATCATGGCGATTTCCGGCAATACGGCAATGCAGGGCGCGCCGCTTATCGAACTGCAACAGCTGTCGATGACCTTTGGCGGGCAGCGCGCGCTGAACGATATTTCATTGGCGCTGATGCCGGGGGAGGTGCACTGCCTGGCCGGCACCAATGGCTGCGGCAAGAGCACGCTGATCAAGGCGATCGCCGGCGTGTATCAACCGGATGATGGCAGCCGCATTACCCTTGATGGGCAAACCTTCGGCCGGCTGTCGCCGGATCAGGCGCGCGCCTTCGGCATTCAGGTGATCTATCAGGATCTGTCGCTGTTTCCCAACCTGACGGTGGCGGAAAACATCGCCTTTGAGCACAACCTGCGCGGGCTGTTGGGGTGGCACCGCCCGGCCAGGCTGCGGCGCGCCGCCGAGCGCCTGCTGCAGGCGCTGAGTTTTAATCTGGATCTCGACAAACGGGTGGCGGAGCTGCCGATCGCCCAGCGCCAGCAGGTGGCGATCTGCCGCGCGCTGGTGGCGGAAGCGCGGCTGGTGATCATGGATGAACCGACCGCCTCGCTGACCCGCACCGAAGTCAACCAGCTGCTGCGTACGGTGGACTATCTGAAAGCGCAGGGCATCTGCGTGGTGTTCGTCAGCCACCGGCTGGACGAAGTGCTGGAGATCTCGGATCGCGTCACGGTGATCCGCGACGGTAACAAAGTCGGCACCTGGCCGGCGGCGGAGATCACCGGCGATCGTCTGACCGAGCTGATGACCGGCTTGAAGCTGGATTATCGCCTGAAGTCACCGAGCATGAATAAGGATCGGGTGATGCTGGAGGCGGATCGCCTAAGCCGCGCCGGGCAGTATCAGGATGTGAGCTTCCGGCTGCATCAGGGGGAGGTGCTCGGGCTGTGCGGGTTGCTCGGCTCCGGGCGCACCGAGCTGGCGCTGAGCCTGTTCGGCATGACCCGGCCGGACAGCGGCAAGCTTTATCTCGACAGCAAACCGGTGCGCTTTCGCGGCCATGAGGACGCGATCAAGGCCGGCATCGGCTACGTCTCGGAGGATCGCCTGACGCTGGGGCTGGTGCAGCAACAGTCGGTGGCGGATAACGCGGTGCTGACCATTCTCGATAAGCTGCGCGGGCGCTTTCGCCTGATCGACGACTACCGCAAGAATCGCATCGTCGCGGAGTGGATCGCCAAACTCGGCGTGCGGGTGGCGGATCCGGATCAGGCGGTTTCGACGCTGTCCGGCGGCAATCAGCAAAAGATCGTGCTGGCCAAGTGGGTGCTGACCCAGCCGCGGATCCTGATCCTCGATTCGCCGACCGTCGGCGTCGACGTCGGCGCCAAGGCCAGCATCTACCAACTGATCCATCTGCTGGCGCAGGAGGGGATCGCCATTTTGCTGATCTCCGACGAGGTGCCGGAGGTGTATTACAACTGCGATCGGGTGCTGCACTTCAGCGGCGGCAGCGTGATCGGCGAATACCTGCCGGGGCAGGTGAGCCAGCAACAGCTGGCGGAGGCGGTCAATGCGTAGATTCAGTTTGAAACCGCGCGGCAACGAAGGCTATCTGGCCTGGGTACTGCTGCTGACGGTCATCGTCTTTTCACTGCTTAGCGATCGGTTTTTGACGGTGCAAAACCTGCTCGATCTCAGCGAAAGCTACGCGGTGAGCGGCATATTCGCCCTCGGCCTGTTTGTGGTGCTGGTGACCGGCGGCATCGATATCTCCTTCGCCGCGGTCGCCTCGGTGGTGCAGTACCTGATCGCCACGCTGGCGACGCACTACGGCCTGGCCAGCCCGGCGGGCAGCATTTTGCTGGCGTTGGCGTTCGGCGCCGCGCTCGGCATGGTCAACGCGCTGCTGATCTACTGCCTGCGTATCGTCTCGATCATTGTCACCATCAGCATGCAGGCGTTTTTGTTCGGCATGCTGATGTGGTTGACCAACGGCCGCAGCCTGTACGCATTGCCGGACTGGTGGACGTTGCCACGCAGCGTGCTGCCGTTCCAACTGGGTGAACAGAGCTATCAGCTCGGTTTGCCGACGCTGGTGATGCTGGCGGTGGCGCTGTTGACCTGGCTGCTGCTGAACAAAACGCACCTCGGGCGCCAGCTGTTTGCCGTGGGCGGTGATGCGGAGTCGGCGCGGCGCATCGGCATCCGCGTCGGTCTGCTGCATCTGTTCGCCTATGGCTATCTGGGCGCGATGGCGGCGATCGGCGGCCTGGTGCAGGTGTATCGCATGGGGGAAGTGGTGCCCAACGCGCTGGTGGGCGGGGAGCTCGACGTGCTGGCGGCGGCGGTGCTGGGCGGCGCCAGCCTGAACGGCGGCAAGGGCAGCGTGGTCGGCACGCTGATGGGCGTCTTCCTGATCGGCGTGCTGAAAAACGGCCTCAACCTGATCGGCGTGTCCAGCTACTTCATGAACGTGGTGATCGGTCTGGTGATCGTCGCGGCGATCACCGTCACTCACTACAAGAAACGCAAAGAAACCGACGTCGGTTTCGCCTGAGGAGCGCCTGATGGGCAACAACCTGAAATTTCGTCCAGACGGGGTCGCCGTCGGTCTGCTGGCATTGCTGCTGGCGGTGGTGCTGGCCTTTAGCCTGCTGATGCCGGGGCGCTTCTTAAGCGGCGCCACCTTCACCAGCGTGGCCTTCCAGCTGCCGGAGCTGGGCCTGCTGACGTTGGCGATGTTCATTCCGATCCTCAGCGGCGGCCTGAACCTGTGCATTATCGCCAGCGCCAACCTGACCAGCCTGCTGATGGCCTGGCTGTTCATCAGCTACCTGCCGGCGGATGCCGGGCTGGGTTTGCAGGCGCTGTGGCTGGCGTTGGCGCTGGCGGCGGCGATGCTGTTGGCCGGGCTTATCGGCGCGGCGACCGGCGCATTGGTTGCCTACGTCGGCGCGCATCCGATTCTGGTGACGCTGGCCACCATGACCACGGTCAACGGCATCGGCATCTACCTGACGCGCGGCGCGGCCCTGAGCGGCATGCCGGAGATCGTGCGGTTTATCGGCGCAGAGCGCGTGCTGGGCGTGCCGGTACCGCTGTGGATCTTCCTGGCGGTCGCCGCCTTGCTGGCGCTGTTCTTGCAGAAAACCCGGCTCGGCAAATGCATCTACATGAGCGGCAGCAACATCAACGCCACCCACTTCAGCGGCGTGAATACCCATCGGGTGCTGATCGCCATTTACACCCTCTCCAGCCTGCTGTGCGTCATTGCCGGGCTGGTGATGATGGCGCGCTTCAACTCGGCGCGCATGGGCTACGGCGACTCCTACCTGCTGCTCACGGTGCTGGCGATCATTCTGGGCGGCACCGATCCGTTCGGCGGTTTTGGCCGGGTCAGCGGCGTGGTGCTGGCGCTGATCGTGCTGCAGGTGATCGCGACCGGTTTGAACCTGATGAACGTCAGCCCGCATTTCAGTCTGGCGATGTGGGGCGCGGTGCTGATCGCGGTGCTGGCGATGAAGTTTTTCCGGCATCGCTATCGGCAGCGGCGGGCGATGCGCCGCAGCGCGGCCCAGGCCAGAACCGCGGCGGGCCACTGATCCCTTTTCCCTTTTGCGCAGGATAACGCTAATGAAATACCAGATTTCACCTTCACTGATGTGCATGAACCTGATGGATATCCGCCAGCAATTGGCGGTGCTGAATCGCCGCGCCGATATGCTGCATATCGACATCATGGACGGGCACTACGTTAAAAACATCACGCTGTCGCCGTTCTTTATCGAACAGATCCGCCCGCACACCTCGTTGTTGCTGGATGTGCATTTGATGGTGGAGAACCCGACCGATTTCATCGACCCGATCGCCCGCGCCGGGGCGGATTTTATCTGCCCGCACGCCGAAACCATCAACCGCGACGCGTTTCGGGTGATCAATCAAATCCGCGCGCTGGGCAAAAAAGTGGGGGTGGTGCTGAACCCGGCCACGCCGGTGGAGTTTATTCGCCACTACCTTCACCTGCTGGACAAGGTCACCGTCATGACCGTCGATCCGGGCTATGCCGGGCAGCCGTTCATTCCCGAAATGCTGGAAAAGATCCGCCAGTTGCGCGATCTGAAACGCCAGCAAAATCTGCGTTATCTGATCGAGATCGACGGATCCTGCAATCAGCGGACCTACCGCGATCTGATGGGCGCCGGCGCGGAGGTGTTGATCGTCGGCAGCTCCGGGTTGTTCAACCTCGATCCGGATCTGGAGACGGCATGGGAAAAAATGCTGGATCAAATGCGGCAGGCGGCCTGAGGCGGGGGACATGATGCGGCATTTTCTTGGCGTTGACGTCGGCGGCACCAATACCCGCCTGTTGTTGATGAATGATGACGGCGAGTTCAGCGGGTACCGCAAGATAGCGACCGCCGACTGGGCGCAGCAGGCCGATCCGCTGGCGGCGTTGGGCCGCCTGATCGCCGGGCATAGCCAGGATCGTCAGGTGGCGCAGGTGATGCTGGGGTTGCCGGGGATCCTCAGCCGCGATCGCTCGCGGGTGCTGTCACTGCCGTTTATCCCGGCGCTGGACGCCCAGCCGGTGGCGGCGCTGTTGGCCGATTTGCTGGCGCTGCCGGTGCGAATGGACAAGGACGTCAACCATCTGCTGTGGTGGGATTTGCAGCAGTTGCCGGCGTTGCCGCAGGTGGCGGTGGGGCTGTATCTGGGCACCGGCATGGGCAACAGCCTGTGGCTTAACGGCGACTTTTACCACGGGGCGCACGGCGCCGCCGGCGAGTTGGGGCACATTCCCTGGCCGGGCCATCTGGGCGAGTGCCCGTGCGGCAAACGGGGCTGCGTCGAGAGTTTGACCTCCGGCCATTGGCTGACCGGCTGGGCGCGCGCCAACGCGGCGCAAACGCCGTTCGACCGGCTGTTCGAGCGCCATAGCGATCATCCGGATTTGCAGCGTTTCGTCGAACGATTGGCGCAGACCATCGCCATCGAAATGAATGTGATCGACCCCCAACGGCTGATCCTGGGCGGCGGCGTGATCGCCATGCGCGGTTTTCCGTTGGCGCGGCTGGAGCAAGAGATCCGCCGTCATCTGCGCGGGCCGCAGCCGGCACAGGGGCTGGCGATCTCCATCAGCCGCCTGACCGATGAAACCGGCAGCAAAGGCGCCTGTCTGGCCGCACGGCGCCACTTCCAATTAAGCAGGGAGTACCAGCAATGAAAGGCAAAGTTTGCGTGTTCGGTTCGTTTAACCTGGATATCGTCGCCGGCATGGCGCGGTTTCCGCAGCCCGGCGAATCGCTGATCGCCCGTAACAGCATGATGGGCGCGGGCGGCAAGGGCGCCAACCAGGCCACCGCCGCCCTGCGCGCCGGGGCGCGGGTACATTATATCGGCAAGGTGGGGCGCGACGACTTCGGCACCTTCGCCCGGCGCCATCTCGCCGCGGCCGGTTTCGATGCGGTGACGCTGTTCTCGACCGGCGATTGCCCCACCGGCAATGCGCTTATCTACGTTGCCGGCGAGGATGCGGAGAACATGATCGCCGTCGATCCCGGCGCCAACCTGACGGTCAGCGAGGACGAGGTGCGCCAGTGCCGCCCGGCGATCGCCGCGGCGGATATTCTGTTGACCCAACTGGAGAACAACCTGCCGGCGATCGAACAAGTGATCGCCATCGCCCGCGAGGCGCGGACGTTCATCATTCTCAACCCGGCGCCGTTTCAGCCGGTGCCGGACAGCCTGTTGGCGCAGGTCGATCTGCTGACGCCCAACGCCACCGAGTGCACGTTGCTGACCGGCGTGCCGGTGCGCGATGTGGCTTCGGCGCGCCAGGCTGCGCAGGTGCTGCACGCCAAGGGCATTCGTTTGCTGATCGTGACCTTGGGCACGCAGGGGGCGTTGTTCTCGGATGGGGAACACAGTGAGCTGATCCCGGCGTTTCCGGCACAGCCGAAAGACACCACCGGCGCGGGGGATGCGTTTAACGGCGCCCTGGCGGCGCAGCTGGCGAATCAGGTGCCGTTAGCCGATGCGGTGCGCTTCGCCGCCGCCTACGCGGCGGTCTGCGTGGAACGCGCCGGGGCGGCGGGGTCGATGCCGAGCTATGAGGAAGCGTTGGAACGCCAGCAGGCGTTCGCGTGACGAAGACGGGCTGCGGCCAAGAAGCGGCAGCCCGGTTCCCTTACTTCAACCAGCCTTTGCGCTGCGCGTCCCGCAGATGTTGCTCCATATGGTGCCACAGCTCGGGGTGTACGTCGGCGATCGACGCATTGCGCGCCAGCACCTGCTCCAGGCTGATGCCGTTTTCCACCCAGCTCTGGCCTTCGTTGTGCAGATTCATCAGCATCGGCATGGTGCGATCCAGCAGCAAGGCGAAGCGCGCATCGGCGCTTTCGCCGTCTTCATATTCCTGCCATAAAGCGGTGAAATACTCGCGCTGAGCCTCCGGCAACATGCCGAACAGACGGCGCGCCGCCGCCACTTCCTGATCGTGGATCGCCGCGCGGGCCGCCAGATCGTAGACCAGCACGTCGCCGGCGTCGATTTCCACGATGTCATGCAGCAGCGCCATCTGGATCACGCGCTGAATGTCTACGTCATCACCGGCGTACGGGGCCAGGCTCATGGCGGCGATGGCGAAGTGCCAGCTGTGTTCGGCGGAGTTTTCCTGGCGCTGGGTGCCCAGCACCTTGGTGCGGCGTTGTACGCCTTTCAACTTATCGATTTCCATCAGGAACTGGATGGTCTGGGTCATTGAACCGAAATCTAACGCGGGTACAGCGGATGACATGGTGTAAACCTCAAGGTGGGTGGGTTGAAGCCTGACGATTGTAGACCACCGGGCGGGGGATTTCGATGGTTACACGCGTTCACATTTTTATTTTAGCGTACACGTGTACACTGGAATTATTCTCAGTTAAGCTGCTTTGCGTTAATTTCGCACAAAGCAGGGCATTTTGAGGGGTTGCGCGTTATGGGGAAAACGGACGTAGTGAAAGCCGGGAGCAATAAGATTGTCGCCGCGGCTTATCCGTGGGCGGAAGAGATCGCCAACAGCATCAGCCACGGCATCGGGCTGGTGTTCGGCATCGTCGGCCTGGTATTGCTGTTGGTGCAGGCGGTGAATACCGGCGCCGATGCGACGGCTATTACCAGTTACAGCCTGTACGGCGGCAGCATGATTCTGCTGTTTCTCGCTTCCACGCTGTACCATGCGATCCCGCATCAGAAGGCCAAGCATTGGCTGAAAAAATTTGACCACTGTGCCATTTATCTCCTGATTGCCGGCACTTATACCCCGTTTTTACTCGTGGGGCTGGATTCGCCGCTGGCGAAGGGCCTGATGGCGGTAATCTGGGGATTGGCGCTGCTCGGCGTGCTGTTCAAACTGGCCTTCGCCCACCGTTTTGAAGCCCTGTCGCTGGTGACCTACCTGACTATGGGCTGGCTGTCGTTGATCGTTATTTATCAGCTGGTTACGCGGCTTGAGGCCGGCGGCGTCACGCTGCTGGCGATCGGCGGGGTGGTCTATACCCTGGGCGTGATTTTCTACGCCTCCAAGCGCATTCGCTTTGGCCACGCCATCTGGCACGCCTTCGTGCTCGGCGGCAGCGCCTGCCACTTCATGGCGATCTACCTGTACGTCTAAGCGCTGCCGCTACATCTGAATGCGTATTGAACAGGCGCCTCTTTTGTTTTAAAAAAGAGGCGCTTGCTTCTTTCGGGTATCCAGCAAGCCCGTTCCTTCATTTCTGAGCCCGCATACCGTTTCTTTAACCTCTGTTCAGGACTCACCAAGATGATCGTTCGCTTATCCAAAGCGCTGCTGGTCTGCGCTATCGCCTTGTTCGCTTCGCTGGTGGCCTTCGGTAATCTCACCGACTACGGCTCCAACTTCGCCTTCGTGCGCCACGTCTTTATGATGGACACTATATTCCCCGACGCCACCATCGGCTACCGCTCGATACAGACGCCGTGGCTGCATCACGCCGGTTATATTTTCATCATTGCGCTGGAGAGCCTGACCGCGCTGCTGTGCTGGATTGGCGGCCTGCGCCTGCTGGGCGGCCTGAAACTGCCCGCCAAAGCTTTCAACGGCCGAAAAAAATGGGCGGTAGCGGGGCTGACGCTGGGCTTCCTTACCTGGCAAGTCGGTTTTATGTCGATTGGGGGCGAGTGGTTCGGCATGTGGATGTCGCCGCAATGGAACGGCGTGCCGAGCGCGTTTCGCTTCTTTGTCACCATCATTCTGGTGCTGATTTATCTGGTGCAGCGCGACGGGGAATTGGACGAGTAACGAAGATGGCCGCAGGCAGGGGGCCTGCGGCCGACGGATTATTTCTCTTCGGCCAGCGAGTAGGGCAACGGTTTGATCGACAGCTGGCTGGCGGCATCATCGCGCACCCGCAGCTTGCTGTCGGCATCCAGATCGTTGTTCATCACCACCTGTACCCACAGCGTGCCGTCGGCCAACTGACTCGACGCCAGTACGGTGCCGGTGCGGCGCCAGTTTTCCCCCAGCTGCAGCTCCAGATCCTCCGCCGCCTGCGGGGCGCGGGCCGCTTTACCTTCCAGCCAGTAGAGCGCCCGCTTGTTGGCGCCGCGGAATTTGGCGCGCGCCACCATCTCCTGACCGGTATAGCAACCCTTGCTGAAGCTGATGCCTTCCAGCGCCTGCAGGTTGGTGGCCTGCGGGATCAGCTGCGCGCTGTTGGCGGCGTCGATAACCGGATAACCGGCTTCGATCTCCAGCGCCAGCCATTGGCTGCTGTCATTCAGTTCCGCCTGGTCATGCAATTTGCCGATCAGCTGTTCGGCTACGGCGGGGCGGGTCACCAGCAGAAAACGTTCCGCCGGCGCAGCGAAGTGCAGAATCGTGGTCTCGCCGTCCTGCACCACCGGGTGCCCGGCGTCCGGCAATGTGGCGAACAGGCCCGTCAGCGCGGCGCGCGCCTGGAAACCGGCGACGCCCAGCAATACCGCGTCATTATCGGCGGCGATAGTGACTTTGGAGAACACCGCGTATTTTTTGATTTCCGCCAGTTGGCTGTCCAGCACGCTGCGGCGTTCCAGATAGGCGAAGCCTTCGCCTCGGTGGAACAGACGCAGGTTGCTCCACATTTTGCCCTTGGCGTCGCAGTGGGCGCACAGCACGTGTTGATCGGCCGCCAGCGCGTCGATGTCCGCCGTCACCTGGCCCTGGAGATATTTCACCGTGTCCGGCCCGTTCAGCGTCACCAGCGCCCAATCTTCCAGCGAGATCAGCGTCAGGGGAAGATGGGTGGAAGCGGAGGGCTGACGGGGTGGGAATGGAATGTTATGCGCCATAGTAAGTTCCTGCTCAACGTTTAGCTTACCTGAAGGGTATTGAGCCCATGGTAAAAGAGGCGGCGGGCTTTGCAAACTGTTATTCGCGCCGTGGCGCCGGGGTGCGCTTTTTTTGGCATTTTGCGCTTTATTGCGTTTTCCGCAGCAAAGCGCCTTCCCGGCGTGTATGTCAAATTGTTACTCTATAGGCTTGCGGCCAGGGCACCCTTGCAGACAGATCCCCGGCTGATGGAATTATATTGCGACGGCGTTGCCATACAGTGTGTCATTTGAACCCTGCGCTGGCGCTGCCGCGCTGAAAAGAGGTGAGTCATAACAACATGGATATTAACAACAAAGCACGTATTCACTGGGCTTGCCGCCGTGGCATGCGCGAGCTGGACATCTCCATCATGCCGTTCTTCGAATACGAATACGACAGCCTGAATGACGCGGACAAGGCGCTGTTTATCCGCCTGCTGGAGTGTGACGATCCCGATTTGTTCAACTGGCTGATGAATCATGGCGCGCCGCAGGACGGCGAGCTGCAGAGAATGGTGACCCTGATCCAAACGCGAAATAAAGACCGTGGCCCAGTGGCGATGTGATATCCGCATTTCCTGGCGCACCCAGCTGTTTTCACTGTTGACCCACGGCGTTCTGATCCTGCTGATCCTGATTTCGCCCTGGCCGGAGGGCTTTGGCCCGCTCTGGCTGGTGCTGCTGACGCTGGTGGTGTTTCAGTGCATTCGCAGCCAGAAGCGCATCGCCGCGGTGCAGGGTGAGCTGCGGCTGCTGGCGGACAGGCGTTTCAGCTGGCACGGCCGCGAGTGGCGGCTGGCGAAAAAACCGTGGATGCCGGGTTACGGCATGCTGTTGACGCTGCAGCCGATGGAGGGCAAAAAGCGCCGCCGGCTGTGGCTGGCTTCCGACTGCATGAGCAAAGAGGAGTGGCGCCACCTGCGGCAGCTGTTGCTGCATCCGCCGGCGGGTAACGGCGAGGAACCCTGATGAAACCCGTACTCTGGTTGGTGGAGGATGAACCCAGCATTGCCGATACGCTGGTTTACACGCTGGAGAGCGAAGGCTTCGAAGTCCGCTGGTTCGAACGCGCGGAGCCGGCGTTGCAGGCGCTGGCGCAAGAAGGCGCGCCAGCGCTCGCTATCCTCGATGTCGGTTTGCCGGATATCAACGGCTTTGAATTGTGTCGCCGCCTGCTGGCTCAGGCGGCCGACCTGCCGATTCTGTTTCTTACCGCCCGCAGTGATGAAGTGGATCGCCTGATCGGGCTGGAGATCGGCGCCGACGACTATGTCGCCAAGCCGTTCTCCCCTCGCGAGGTCAGCGCCCGGGTGCGCACCATTTTGCGCCGCCTGCATAAGCAGCAGCGCCTGCAACAGAACGCGCGCTACCATTTCGGCGCTTTCGCCCTCGACGAAGACGCGGCCACCATCTCCTACCATCAGCGGCCGCTGCCGCTGACCCGTTACGAATACCTGCTGCTGAAGACGCTGTTGTTGGCGCCTGGACGGGTGTTCTCGCGGCAGCAACTGATGGAAAGCGTTTGGGCGCAGGCGGAAGAAAGCCTGGATCGCACCGTCGATACCCACATCAAAACCCTGCGCGCCAAGCTGCGTGCGGTGGATCCCGCTGAGCCGCCGATCCACACCCACCGCGGATTGGGCTACAGCGTGAGCCGCCAGCCATGAAAATTGGCCTGCGCCTGCTGCTGGGATATTTTCTGATCGTGGCGGTGGCCGGGTACTTCGTGCTGAGCATTTTCGTCCAGGAAGTGAAGCCCGGCGTGCGGCGCGCTACCGAAGGCACGCTGGTGGACACCGCCAACCTGTTGGCGCAGATCGCCCGTCAGGACATGCAGCGCGGCGATGCGGCGCATGGCCAACTGGCGCAGGCGTTTACGCAGCTGAACCAGCGGCCGATTGGCGCCAATATCTCCGGCATCCGCAAGGATCGCAGTGAATATCACGTCTATCTTACCGATGCGCGAGGCAAGGTCATCTTCGATTCCGCCGGCCGCGCGCAGGGGCAGGACTATTCGCGCTGGAATGACGTTTATCGGACGCTGCGCGGCCAGTACGGCGCCCGCAGCACCCGTAGCGATCCAGAAGATGAAAACAGTTCGGTGATGTATGTGGCCGCGCCGGTGATAGAACAAGGGCGCATTATCGGCGTGCTTACCGTGGGCAAACCCAACAGCACCATGGCGCCGGTGATCAAACGCAGCGAACGGCGCATTCTGTGGGCCGGCGCATTGCTGCTGGGAATTGCGCTGCTGATCGGGGCGGCGTTCGTCTGGTGGATCAACCGTTCCATAGGCCGTCTGGTGCGTTATGCCGACGGGGTGGCGCAGGGAGAAAACGCGCCGTTGCCCAAAGTGGGCGGCCGGGAATTGACGCAGCTGGCGCAGGCGTTGGAGAGCATGCGTCTGAAGCTGGAAGGCAAAGCTTATATCGAACAGTATGCACATACCCTGACGCATGAGCTGAAAAGCCCGCTGGCGGCGATCCGGGGGGCGGCGGAACTGTTGCAGGAGCTGCCACCGCCGGAGACCGCCCGGCGTTTTCTCACCAATATCGAGCAGCAAAGCGCACGCATCCAGCAACTGGTGGATAAACTGCTGGTGCAGGCGCGGCTGGAGAGCCGGCCAGAAATGGAGACCGCGCCCATCGCGATCGCGGCGCTGATCGGCCAGACGATGGCGGGCAAAGAGGCGCAGGCGACGCAGCGCGGCGTCAGATTGCAACTGGAGGCGTTGGCGGAGGTGACGCTGAACGGCGATGCGTTGCTGATCAGCCAGGCGCTGACCAACCTGCTGGACAACGCGATCGACTTTACCCCGCCGGGCGGTTGCGTCAGCGTGCGAGGCGAACGGCGAGAACAGCATTACTGCATCAGCGTCTGTGACGACGGCAGCGGCATTCCGGACTATGCGCTCGATAAAGTGTTCGAGCGTTTTTATTCGCTGCCGCGCGCCGAACGGCCTAAAAGCAGCGGGCTGGGCCTGAACTTCGTGCAGGAGGTCGCCCGTCTGCATCATGGCGGCATTCGCCTGCGCAACCGCCGGCCGCACGGGGTGGAAGCGACTTTCATGTTATCGCTGTGACTTCACCTTCCCTTCACATAACCACATTCTGATTTCACCTGCGGGTTTTATCGTGGCCTCATTACCTACGAGGAGCGAGCATGATGAAATCGGTACTTTTCTGGAAAATAACCACGTTGCTGGGATTGATGGTGGTGATGTTGATCCCCATCGCCCAACTGATGAGCGTGATCGACGAACGCAGCGGCTATCGGCAAAGCGTGGTCGGGCAGGTGAGCGAAAGCACCAGCGGGGCGCAGCGCGTGCTCGGCCCGTTGATTGTCATTCCCTATGTCGAACGCGAAGAGAAGAAAGACGAGAAAGGGCAAACGGTGGTGCAGCGGGTGCAGCATTACCGCTATTTGCTGCCGGAGTCGCTTCAGGTGCAGGGCGCGCCGAATGTGGAAGTGCGCAAGCTGGGCATCTATCAGACGCAGGTTTACCAGGGGCCGCTGAACTTCAAGGTGCGTTTCGGCCAGCCGGAGCTGACGGATTTGCAGCGCGCCAACGTGACCGTCGGCCAACCGTTCCTGCTGGTGGCGCTGAGCGACTCGCGCGGCATCAAGCGCATTTCCCCGCTGGCAACACCGCAGCCGGTTGCGTTTGAGCCGGGCACCGGCGTGGGTTCGTTGCGCCAGGGGATCCACGCACCGCTGACGCTTGCGGCGCTGCAACAAAAAGAGGGGCTGAACGCCGACTTCACCCTGACGCTGGCGGGCACCAGCAGCCTGTCGCTGGTGCCGTTGGGGCGCAGCAGCGAGCTGCAACTGCAAAGCAACTGGCCACACCCGAATTTTCTCGGCAACTTCCTGCCGGACGAACGCAAGGTGACGGATCAAGGGTTTAGCGCTCGCTGGCGCAGCACCTGGTTCGCCAACAACATCAACAGTGCGTTCCATTACGACGATGGCATTATCGACGAGGATAAACTGCCGGCCTTCAGCGCCAGCCTGGTCGAACCGGTCGATCACTATCAGCTGACCGAGCGCGCGGTCAAATATGCGCTGCTGTTTATCGGGCTGACGTTTATGGCGTTTTTCCTGTTCGAAACCCTGACCGGGCTGCGGGTGCACCCGATTCAGTACCTGCTGGTCGGCGCGGCGCTGGTGCTGTTCTACCTGATTCTGCTGGCCTTCTCCGAACACCTGGGATTCGCTCTCGCTTACCTGGCGGCCGGCATCGCCTGCAGCGGACTGATCGGCTTCTATCTGAGCGCCGTGCTGCGCGGCAAGCTGCGCGGTGCGCTGTTCGCCGCGAGCCTATTACTATTGTACGGCGTGCTCTATTTGCTGCTGCAGTCGGAGGACAATGCGTTGGTGCTGGGGGCGGGGCTGCTGTTCGCCATTCTGGCGGGCATTATGCTGTTGACGCGGAAGCTGGACTGGTATCAGGTGGCCGATCCGGCGCGTTTGACCAAGGAAACGCCGGCCGGGGAAGACGAGCCACGCTTCCGGCTGTGGAAATAAGTGAGGGAAATCGGGCGCGTTACGCGCCCGATAGCGGCTACAGCAGCGGCTCCATCTCCAACAGGATCTGTTCGCACCATTGCTGCAGGCGCTCTTCGCTCAGATCGTATTGGTTGACCTCATCGAGCGCCAGGCCGACGAAGTGTTTGCCGTCGGCGCTCAGCGGTTTGGGGCTGGTGAACTCGAAGCCCTCAGTTGGCCAGAAGCCGATGAACTGTACGCCCAGCGGCGCGATGTGATCGTACAGCATGCCCAGCGCGTCTAGGAACCACTCACCGTAGCCGAGCTGATCGCCCATGCCGTACATGGCGACGATCTTGCCTTTCAGATCCAGCGCCGCCAGCTGCGGCCAGATCGCTTCCCAGTCTTCCTGCAGTTCGCCGAAATCCCAGGTCGGGATGCCGAGGATCAGAATGGAATAGTCCTCCATCAGCTTGGGCGAGACGTCTTTCAGGTTGTGCAGGTCGACCAGGTCTTCACCCAGAATCTCACGGATTTTTTCTGCCGCCATTTCGGTGTAGCAGGTGCTGGAGCCGTAAAACAGACCAATCTTCATGTGTAAACCGTTACGTTGCTGTTTAGAGAATTGCAGCGAGTATACCTGATTTGCTCCGGCTTAAGGCATAATGGCGCGGGTGGAAATGCAACAAAGAGAGGACCGCGTGCAACAGCAAGACAATGCGCTGATTGAACAATTCCTGGATGCGCTGTGGCTTGAGCGCAATCTGGCGGAAAATACGCTGGCCTCCTATCGGCTGGATTTGCAGGCACTGGGCGCCTGGCTTGGCCAGCAGAAGACCGATTTGCTGCAGGCGCAGGCGTTGGATCTGCAGGCGTTTCTCGCCGAGCGGGTGGATGGCGGTTACAAGGCCACCAGCTCCGCGCGTTTGTTGAGCGCCATGAGGCGCCTGTTTCAATATCTGTACCGCGAAAAGCTGCGCGCCGACGATCCCACCGCGCAACTGGCGTCTCCCAAGTTGCCGCAGCGTTTGCCGAAGGATCTGAGCGAGGCGCAGGTCGATGCGCTGTTGCAGGCGCCCTGCGTCGATCAACCGCTGGAGCTGCGCGACAAGGCGATGCTCGAAGTGTTGTACGCCACCGGGCTGCGGGTTTCCGAGCTGGTGGGGTTGAGCATCAGCGACGTCAGCCTGCGCCAGGGCGTGGTGCGGGTGATCGGCAAGGGCAACAAGGAGCGGCTGGTGCCGCTGGGCGAAGAGGCGGTCTACTGGATCGAAAATTATCTGGAGCACGGCCGCCCATGGCTGGTCAACGGCCAGACGCTGGATGTGCTGTTCCCCAGCACCCGCTGCCAGCAAATGACCCGACAGACGTTCTGGCATCGCATCAAACACTATGCCATCCTTGCGGGCATCGACAGCGAGCGTCTGTCGCCGCACGTGTTGCGGCACGCGTTCGCTACCCATTTGCTGAACCATGGGGCCGATCTCCGTGTCGTACAGATGTTGTTAGGGCACAGCGATCTCTCGACCACGCAAATTTATACACATGTAGCGACCGAACGACTGAAACAGCTACATCAACAGCATCACCCGCGCGCCTGAGCGGCGGGTTCGAAAGGATTGGAACAATGAAAAAAGGTTTAATGCTGCTCTCTCTGCTGGTGGCTTCGGTGGCCGGCACCGCCCATGCCGATGACGCGGCGATCAAAAAAGCGCTCGCCAGCCTGGGTATCCAGCAGGCGGACGTGCAGCCTTCGCCGGTCAACGGCCTGAAAACCGTGCTGACCGACAGCGGCGTGCTGTACGCCTCCGAAGACGGCAAGCATATCCTGCAGGGCCCGCTGTTCGACGTCAGCGGCAAAGAGCCGGTCAACGTGACCAACCAACTGCTGAGCAGCAAAATGGACGCGCTGAAAGATCAGATGATCGTTTACAAAGCGCCGAAAGAGAAACACGTGATCACCGTGTTCACCGATATCACCTGCGGTTACTGCCACAAACTGCATCAGCAGATGAAAGAGTACAACGATCTGGGCATTACCGTGCGTTATCTGGCATTCCCGCGCCAGGGGCTGGCTTCCCAGGCTGAAAAAGACATGCAGTCGATCTGGTGCACCGCCGACAAGGCCAAGGCGTTTGACGCCGCCATGAAAGGCGACGCCGTTTCTCCGGCGACCTGCAAAACCGACATCAGCAAGCATTACGAGCTGGGCGTGCAGTTCGGCATTCAGGGCACGCCGGCCATCATTCTGGAAAACGGCATGATGATCCCGGGCTATCAGGGGCCGAAAGAGATGGCCGCCATGCTGGATGCGCACCAGGCCGCCACCAAAGCCGGTGGTTAATCGCCGGTGAGTATCAAAACGCAACTACGCCGCCGCCCGGCGGCGGACGACACGCATCTGCCCGCCAGTTTGCCGCCGCTGCTGCGTCGGCTTTACGCCCTGCGCGGCGTGCAGGCTGAGCAAGAGCTGGAACGCGGCGTCAAAGGCATGCTGCCCTGGCAACAGCTGGACGGCATCGACGACGCCGTCAGCCTGCTGCAACAGGCGCTGGCCGACGGCCGCCGCATCATGGTGGTGGGCGATTTCGACGCCGACGGTGCCACCAGCACCGCACTGACGGTGTTGGCGCTGCGCAGCATGGGCGGCGCAGCCGTCGATTATCTGGTGCCTAACCGTTTCGAAGACGGTTATGGCCTGAGCCCCGAAGTGGTGGAGCAGGCGGCGGCGCGCGGCGCAGAACTCATTGTCACCGTCGATAACGGCATCTCCTCCCACGCCGGCGTCGACGTGGCGCACGCCAAGGGCATGCAGGTGCTGGTGACCGATCACCACCTGCCGGGCGAGACCCTGCCGGCGGCCGAAGCGATCGTTAACCCCAACCTGCGCGGCTGCGCCTTCCCGTCCAAATCGCTGGCGGGGGTAGGCGTCGCGTTCTACCTGATGCTGGCGCTGCGCGCCCGCCTGCGGGACAGCGGCTGGTTCGAGCAGCGCGCGCTGGCGATGCCCAATCTGGCGGAGCTGCTGGACCTGGTGGCGCTCGGCACCGTGGCCGACGTGGTGCCGCTGGACGCCAACAACCGCATTCTGGTGTATCAGGGATTAAACCGCATCCGCGCCGGCAAATGCCGACCGGGCATCCGCGCGCTGCTTGAGGTGGCCAACCGCGACGCCCGTCAACTGGCGGCCAACGATCTCGGTTTTGCGCTCGGGCCGCGGCTCAACGCCGCCGGCCGGCTGGACGACATGTCGATCGGCGTGGCGCTGCTGCTGAGCGACGACATCGCGCAGGCGCGCATGCTGGCCAACGATCTCGATGCGCTGAACCAGACGCGACGCGAGATAGAGCAGGGCATGCAGGTGGAAGCCCTGCAGCTGTGCGATCAGCTGGAGCGCACCAGCACCGAGCTGCCTTACGGATTGGCGATGTATCACCCGGAATGGCACCAGGGCGTGGTGGGCATCCTCGCTTCGCGCATCAAAGAGCGTTTCCACCGCCCGGTGATCGCGTTCGCGCCGGCGGGTGACGGCATCCTGAAAGGCTCCGGCCGTTCGGTGCCCGGCCTGCACATGCGCGACGCGCTGGAGCGGCTGGATATGCTGAACCCCGGGCTGATGATGAAGTTCGGCGGCCACGCGATGGCGGCCGGGCTGTCGCTGGAAGAAGCCAAATTCGACGAGTTCCGCCAGCGTTTCGGCGAGCTGGTGGGCGAATGGCTCGATCCGGCGATGCTGGAAGGGGTGATCTGGTCCGACGGCGAACTGGCGATGCAGGAGCTGTCGCTGACCACGGCGGAGCTGCTGCGCGAGGGCGGCCCGTGGGGCCAGGCGTTCCCGGAACCGACCTTCGACGGCAAGTTCCGCATCCTGCAGCAGCGGCTGGTGGGCGAGAAACACCTGAAGCTGATGGTGGAGCCGCTCGGCGGCGGCCCGTTGCTCGACGGTATCGCGTTCAACGTGGATACCACGCTGTGGCCGGACAGCAGCGTGCGCGAAGTGGAACTGGCCTACAAGCTCGACGTCAACGAGTTTCGCGGCAACCGCAACGTGCAGCTGCTGATCCAGCATCTTTGGCCGCGCTGAGGCGAAATTGAACACAATTCGGGGATTGGGCTCTCCAATCCCCGGCATCCTTCCCGATCGCCACAAAAACTGACCAACTCGCTATAAACTGCCGCCCGGATCCGTTAGAATTAGCGGTTCCAATGGCATTCCGCCATCGACGACATCAACGTAAAAGAACGAAACCATGTTTGAAATTAACCCGGTAAAAAACCGAATTCAGGACCTGTCCGAGCGGACTGCGGTTCTTAGGGGGTATCTTTGACTATGATGCCAAGAAGGAACGCCTAGAAGAAGTCAACGCCGAGCTGGAGCAGCCGGACGTTTGGAACGAGCCGGAGCGCGCGCAGGCGCTCGGCAAAGAGCGCGCCGCGCTGGAAGCCATCGTTGAAACCATCGATCAGCTGGAGCAGGGCGGCGAAGACGTCGGCGGGCTGCTGGAACTGGCGGTGGAAGCCGACGACGAAGAGACCTTCAACGAAGCGGTCGCCGAGCTGGATCAACTGATGAGCAAGCTGGATCAGTTGGAATTCCGCCGCATGTTCTCCGGCGAATACGACAGCGCCGACTGCTACCTGGATATCCAGGCCGGTTCCGGCGGTACTGAAGCGCAGGACTGGGCCAGCATGCTGCTGCGCATGTACCTGCGCTGGGCCGAAGCCAAGGGCTTCAAGACCGAAGTGATCGAAGAGTCCGACGGCGACGTCGCGGGCCTGAAATCGGCCACCATCAAGATCATCGGCGACTACGCGTTCGGCTGGTTGCGCACTGAAACCGGCGTGCATCGCCTGGTGCGCAAGAGCCCGTTCGACTCCGGCGGCCGCCGCCACACCTCGTTCAGCTCGGTGTTCATCTACCCGGAAGTGGACGACGATATCGATATCGAAATCAACCCGGCGGATCTGCGTATCGACGTGTACCGCGCCTCCGGTGCGGGCGGTCAGCACGTCAACAAAACCGAATCCGCCGTACGTATTACTCACCTGCCAACCAACATCGTGGTGCAGTGCCAGAACGATCGTTCTCAGCATAAGAACAAGGATCAAGCGTTTAAACAGCTGCGAGCCAAGCTGTACGAGTTTGAGATGCAAAAGAAAAATGCTGATAAGCAGACGATGGAAGACAACAAGTCCGACATCGGCTGGGGCAGCCAAATCCGTTCTTACGTGCTGGATGACTCCCGCATCAAGGATTTGCGCACCAACGTCGAAACGCGTAACACGCAGGCCGTACTGGATGGCGACCTGGATAAATTCATTGAGGCAAGTTTGAAAGCCGGGTTATGAGGAATAGAAATGTCTGAACAACAAGTACAGGGCGCCGATCAGGCGCTGGATCTCAATAACGAACTGCAGTCCCGCCGCGAGAAACTGGCCGGCCTGCGTGAGAACGGCATTGCGTTCCCGAACGACTTCCGTCGCGATTCCACCTCCGACAAACTGCACGCTGCATACGGCGATAAAGACAACGAAGAGCTGGAAGCGCTGGGCGTAGAAGTGACCGTCGCCGGCCGCATGATGACCCGCCGCATTATGGGCAAGGCATCCTTCGTCACGCTGCAGGACGTGGGCGGCCGCATTCAGCTGTACGTCGCGCGCGACGATCTGGCTGAAGGCGTGTACAACGAGCAGTTCAAGAAGTGGGACCTGGGCGATATCCTCGGCGCGCGCGGCAAGCTGTTCAAAACCAAGACCGGCGAACTGTCGATCCACTGCACCGAACTGCGTCTGCTGACCAAAGCGCTGCGTCCGCTGCCGGATAAATTCCACGGCCTGGCGGATCAGGAAACCCGTTACCGCCAGCGTTACCTGGATCTGATCGCCAACGAAGAATCGCGCAACACTTTCAAAGTGCGTTCGCAGGTGATGTCGGCTATCCGCAACTTCATGGTGGAACGCGGCTTCATGGAAGTCGAAACCCCGATGATGCAGGTGATCCCGGGTGGCGCGTCCGCGCGCCCATTCATCACTCACCACAATGCGCTGGATATCGACATGTACCTGCGCATCGCGCCGGAACTGTATCTGAAGCGTCTGGTGGTCGGCGGCTTCGAGCGCGTGTTCGAAATCAACCGCAACTTCCGCAACGAAGGCGTTTCTCCGCGTCATAACCCAGAGTTCACCATGATGGAACTCTACATGGCTTACGCGGATTACAAAGACCTGATCGAGCTGACCGAGACCCTGTTCCGCACCCTGACCGAGAAAGTGCTGGGCACCTCTCAGGTGCAGTACGGCGATGAAGTGTTCGACTTCGGCAAGCCGTTCGAGAAGCTGACCATGACCGAGGCGATCAAGAAATACCGTCCGGAAACCGATCTGGCTGACCTGGCCGACATGGGCAAAGCGGTGGCCATCGCTGAATCCATCGGCATCAAGGTTGAGAAGAGCTGGGGTCTGGGCCGCGTCGTGACCGAGATCTTCGAAGAAGTGGCGGAAAGCCATCTGATTCAGCCGACCTTTATCACCGAATACCCGGCTGAAGTGTCGCCGCTGGCGCGCCGCAACGACGTGAACCCGGAAATCACCGACCGCTTCGAGTTCTTCATCGGCGGCCGTGAAATCGGCAACGGCTTCTCCGAGCTGAACGACGCCGAAGACCAGGCGCAGCGCTTCGCCGATCAGGTGAACGCCAAAGACGCCGGCGACGACGAAGCGATGTTCTACGACGAAGACTACGTCACCGCGCTGGAGCACGGCCTGCCGCCGACCGCCGGTCTGGGCATCGGCATCGACCGCATGGTGATGCTGTTCACCAACAGCCACACCATCCGCGACGTGATTCTGTTCCCGGCGATGCGCCCACAGAAATAATTCCGTTTAGCGTGAAACAACCGGTGCAGGCAACTGCGCCGGTTTTTTTTCGCCCACTGAACTTAACCGCTTAAAACATCGGCAGTTACGCGCCATCTCCGCTTGCCCGCTGCCGATAACCGGTTATAATGCCTGTCGCACACCGATGCGGGTGTAGTTCAATGGTAGAACGGCAGCTTCCCAAGCTGCATACGAGGGTTCGATTCCCTTCACCCGCTCCAAAATCTCCCTATGCATCACCCCATTGAGTTATAACCGTTTTCAGAAAAGCTGATTCTCAACGATGCATCACCGTTTGGTGCGGGTTGACGTGTGAGTCGCTCAAGCCATTGGCCTGGCATTTAACCGCGATAACACAACGCGCCGCCCAATCCTGACGCGGGTGTGAGCCGCCGTCGCTGCCCACACCGCGTTATTGCCGCTCAACTCCATTTCTGTTTGGCCCCGGATGGCAGGCGGTTATCCGTTTCTTCGCAGGTGCGATCGCATTCTTTCGGCAGCAGGAAGGTGATACTTCCCGCCAGCAGCAGCGATGCCGCCAGCGCGCAAACCGCGACGTTCTGTCCGTACAGATAAATCATGACGCCGACCAGATAGGGGCCGCAAAACCCACCGAGGTTGCCCAGCCCGTTGATCACCCCGCGAGCGCTGCCCGCCACTTCTGCCGCCGCAATGCGTCCGGGAATTGACCAGAAGGGGCTGGTCGCCGCTTTAAGGAAGAAGCCGCACACCACCAACGCGATATAGGCGGCCACCACGTGCTCATGCAGGATCACCGAGGCTATCAGCGCCGCCGCAAAACAGTACAGGGAGATCCTGACCCACAAACGGCGTTTACCGCTGCGATCGCTGAACATCGAAATCACATAAATTCCCGCCAGAGTGGCAACAAACGGCAGGATCGCCAATACCCCAACATTGGCCATGCTGCCACCGGTCAGGTTTTTCAAGATGGTGGGTAGCCACAACGTATACCCATAGTCCCCGGTCTGGTAAAAGAAATTCAGCACGACCAGACGCATCAATCCCTTGTTGCGGAACACCGCTTTTAGCGGCGCTTTGGCCGCCGGCGCCATCCTTTCTCGCGCTTTGCGCTCCCGGGCCAGCTCGGTCAATAAATAGTCGCGTTCCTTCGCCGGCAGCCAACGCGCTTCTTCCGGGCGGTCACTGATCACCAGCCACCAAATGGTCAACACCACGATCGACAACAAGCCTTCGATAATGAACAGCCAGCGCCAGTCGAGGGCGGCAATAATCGCGCCGGAAACCGGGGCGGTCAGCATCCCTCCTAGTGGGGCAAACATCATGACAAAGGCATTGGCCCGGCCCAGTTCTTTTTCCGGGAACCAATTGCTGACCATGGTCAGCACGACGGGCAACATTCCCCCTTCGGAGATCCCGAGAATAAAACGCAGCACGAGCAGTTGATATTCATGGGTGACGAACCCGGTGGCGATAGAGACAACCGCCCAGGCCACGAGCGACCAGGCGATAAAACGTTTCCCGCTACCGTAAACCGCAAGTCGTCCGCCAGGGATTTGCAGAAATAAATAACCAATAAAAAAGATACCGCTGGCCACGCCAGCCATCTGGCTGGTAATGCCTAAATCCTGTTCCATGCCGCCCGGCAGAGCAAAGCTGATATTAACGCGATCCATAAATGAAATAATGCAGGTGATAAGGATCGGCGCGATAACCCGCAGCCAGCGAGTTCCTGGTATTTTATCGGTCATAATAGCGTCTCGATGATATCCGCCATTCACAAAGGATATTGTGTCGGCGGATAAAATGATCATTCGTAACTCAAACGATCATTTTTATTTAATTAACCCAGGAATATCCTGATGTGAAAAATAACCTGCCAGATTATCCAAAACGGATTGGCTCATTCCCTGACGAGTTTCTACGGTAGCGCTGGCCACATGGGGTTGAAGCAGAACATTCTCGAGCGCAAAGAACGCTGTCGGGACATGGGGTTCGTTTTCAAAGACGTCCAGAGCGGCCCCGGCGATAACATGATTTTGTAACGCCTTTATCAGCGCCGCCTCATCGACCAGGCTGCCGCGGGCGATATTGATAAGCCAGGCGCGTTCGGGCATGGCGTTAAATACGCTGGCATCAACAATCCCGCGGTTTTCCGCACTGCCGGATGCCGCGATCACCAGGAAATCACTCTGTGCTGCGAGCGTGTGCAGATCGGCGCACCACTGGTAATCCAGGCCGTCTTTGCGCTGGCGGTCAGTATACAGGATGGTCATATCGAAGCCTTTCGCCCGGCGGGCGATGGCTTGGCCAATATTCCCCATGCCGAAAATACCGATGCGTTTACCGCTCACTTTGGTCGCCAGCGGTGGCGGCGTCGTTTCCCAGCGGCCTTCGCGTACAAATCGGTCCCCTTGGCAGAGGCGGCGGCTGGCGGACAGCATTAGCCCCAGAGCCAGATCTGCCACATCATCGGTCAGCACGCCGGCGGTGATCCCGACGCTGATATGGCGTTCCCGGGTGTAGTTGAGATCGATAGCGTCAGTTCCCACGCCAAAGACGGCAATCATGCCCACCTGCGGCAGCTGTTCCAGCGTCTCCCGGGTTACCCCCACATCACCACGGGTGACCACCGCCTGAACGTCTGCGCCATGGCGAACCAGGAAGGCTGGAATATCTGATTGTTCATAGAGACGGAATACCCGGTAACGGGCGTCCAACGCGGCCTGTAAAGCATCCATCACCGGCGCGATAAGCAAAATGGTAGGTTGAGTGTCAGTGTGCATCGTTGCGATCCTGTCTGAAAAATAGGGGATACCCTGTATCAGACGTTTTTTTACCGCTTATTTTTGCGATCTGCATCACGCCAAAGAGTGTTAAAAAAGCATGTTACTGCTGGCGTGATCTCGTGTGCAATTTCATGGCTTCTGTCAGTGACTATCGGGGCAAATAACCCATTATGCCCGTAGGAGGAGAATGCGAAATCGATCGGTTTTGGCGAGAGCGGTGAATAACCAGTGATTTTCTGCCGTGGATCACAGGATAAGTAACGTTGTTTCGTAACACTTAATTAAGTGACTTTTGTCACAGTTTTAAGCGGCTAAAAACCGTGAGATAGGCCATGACTTATTTCACCATGCCGAATAGCCTTTCAGGTGGAGTTTACTCACAGTGGAGATAGGTTGTAAATATTAGAAACAAAGCGGTTTGCTTTGTTGCTTATTCATAGTGGCGCCCGTAGAGCGAACTAATAGCGATTCTACCGTAATTACGCCGAGATTGCGTGTTGCCATAAAACTACCCAGCCATTGTTTTTATCAGTGAAATACCGAACCGATATCTACCAGAGAAAGTATTATGATAATTGATGCCTTAACCACTGCCGTAAATAATAGATTCTATCCGGCAGCCATTCGAAAAATGCTGGCCAGCATTATTGAAAGTGAGCCGTACAATTTACCTGTCGGCCACTATCAGGTGCAGGGTAAACAGATGTTCTTTAACGTCGTTGAAGGGGAAACCAAACTATTGGCCGACCAGAAGCCGGAGTTTCATCGCCAGTATCTGGATATCCATCTTGTCCTGGAAGGGAGAGAAGTGATTGGCGCCGGGGTTCTGGGGCTGCCTTTGCCCCTGAGTGAGCCATTTAACGAGGCGCACGACCTTGGGTTTAGCCCGGCGATCCCCGGTGAGACTCTCATCCACCTGCAACCCGGTGAACTTGCCGTTATCTTTCCGGGGGAGCTGCATCGCCCGATGAGTACCTGCACAACACCGGCAGCTCTGCGTAAAATTGTGGCGAAAATCGACGGCGCCCTG
>NZ_JVEL01000278.1:0-8982 GCF_001076875.1 Serratia sp. 506_PEND | reverse complement strand
GCTCCATGGGGAAATTTTCGCCTATTGTAGCGCGACAAACTAAACGAAGGTTCAATGCCGCTTGCCGTTTCCTGTGACCGCGTTCGGTGCCTGGCAAAGACCCGTCACTTAAACCCCCACTGTCCCCGCAGTGAACAGTAACCAGCCGCCCGTCCTCTTTATGAACAAAAAGAGAAAAGTGAATTGCCCGCCGGTCCCTTTTTCCACCGATGCGCCCTCTCTACTATGGCCCTATCCAGTCGCTTAACGCTCAGCTGGCTGACCTCACTCCCGTCTTAGGCACGAGTGATTCGGGATAGCAGCGTGCTTCACCGCCGCTTTTCAGATACGACACATTAAAGGAGTTGCGACAATGGCTGTAAAATTTCCTTATGCCGGTCAATCTTTTACCATCAAGATGGACAATGGTCTCGAAGTTAAAAACGCCTACCATGCCAGTGAAAACACCATTACCGTTGAGTTTCTAAACGGAGAACTTCGCGGAACCATTATGAATGTGCCTTTCCAGTGGCGTTCATTGGCTGACGGCTATTTCATGATTTCCTGGCAAGAGTCCGATAAAAATACCGTTGTTCACTGCGATAATTTCGAAAAAAACATTTCTTATGCTTACTACACAACGATGAGTGGAGATTTTTACGTGATGGAAGGGAAAATTCTTTAAGTTACTTCAGCGCCTTTAATCCTTTACGCATATTAATTGCCGCTCTACCAAATAGCCTATCCTTTAGCGTGGCCATTTTTATGACTTTCTCATATCGCTCCCACATGACGCAAAAAACGGCCGCAGCCGTTTTTTAAATCAAGCCGTCAGGATAATCCCCCAGAGTTGGGGCATTTCTTCAACATGTAGATAAACGAATCGACGATTTCACCGCCGACGGTGGTGACGCTGACTGCCACCCGTTCATAGCCGTCGCCTTCGAACACGTCGAGAACCGGCCAATGCTTGACGAGGTTGACGGAGCGAAACAGAAAACCGTTCACCCGATTGCCGCTGTTATCCAGCACGATGCCCGGGTAGCCCATCTCGGCACCCCAACCTTCGTTAAGCAGCGTGCCACCGACGCTGCCTTCTTCCCAGTTGCCGCCGATGGCTTCCATAATGTGCGCATTAGGCCTACCCGGCCCCAGGGTGCCGTACACGAATAAGCTTTGCATTTTTCTCTCTACTACTCACTGAAAGTTAGCGAAATAACATAGCATGACAACGAGCGTGTCTCGTTTGTGAACCAAGAGTAAATTGTCGAGTTAAAATAACTTTGAACACAGCATCACTCTACGTCATGCCGGAGACATCTTTGCATGCCTGATATCTCCGGCCAGTATCATACGACAAAGAATCAATCAAAGATCGTTTTGAACATCGGCACCAACAGTTTATTCCCGAATTCACTTACATGATTATCATCATAATAAATAGGGCGCCCGCTATATGTGCTTTCACATTTTCCGCCGCTACAAACCAGCGGTAATGGATTCAGGATTTTCACGCCACATTTTTCTGCAGCTTCGTCCTGCGCTTGCCATACAAATGAATGACGTTTCATATAGTCAGCTTCCGACAGATAAATATGAGGCGAGTTCTTCCCCAACATCATGGCCCGTGACAGCGTTTTAGGGACATTAGACATCATTTCCGGCATAGGCCGCATCATGAAAACAGGATGTTTGGCGGCCAACTCACAGGCAGACTCAACCAAAGATGACTTGAATTCCGCGAGGAATTCAGGCTTCGGAGTCTTGCTGATCTCAGAAAAATAGACGATCGGCGTACGTATTTTTTCTTCAACATTATGCCGTCCAAAAGCATACACCGAGGTTCTGTTGATGATCACGATAGGAATAGAACTATCCAGGCTTGCCAGTTTTTTCCGTTGCCATTGATTGAAGCCATAACAATCCTGATGATCCTCAGCTTCACCAGGTACCGTTTTTGCCCGGTAGAGCGTTGGACAACCCGCATAGGTAAGATTCAACACGCCATCTTCTTTGCTTGGCAATGCTGCTTCCACGGCTGTCACCATAGCGTTACCATGGCTATCACCGACGACCACCGCCTTAATTTCACTGCCGCCGAATACGCATCCCGGCGAGGTCGTGCCCGTCGTAGCGAAGCAGTCAGCGTGCTTGGGGTTGGAATTGAGACTTTCATTAGCGATAAGATCGATCTGTTCCGGTACGCGGTTGATAAAATGGTGTTTAAACATGACGACAGTAGCAGCGCAGATAATCACCATGCAGGAACCGATACTGAAAACATTCCCCCAATCGCCCTGCTTAGCTAATTTCTTGCGAGCCGGATTTTCAATAAAACGCAGAGAAAGCTCACCTAAAACCAAACTGAGCAGTAATCCTCCCAGCACCCATCGCCAATCTCCCGCGGTATTATTGTAAGCAAGAAAAACCACTACGGGCCAATGCCAAAGATAAATAGAGTACGACGAGACACCCACTCGCTCTGCAATATAGTTCGAAGTAAAAATTGAGCCCTGTCTGGCCGCAGCGAGCACCAGCATCGCCCCCGCCACTGGCACCATCGCATAGACCCCCGGCCATGCAAGCTTAGGGGTGAAAAACACGATTGCGACAACGATCAGGATGAAACCCACCAACTCCATCATTTGAGCTTTAGTTTTCGAGAAATGGCTATTTCGAGTCAGCCACCATACGGCCCCCCCTGCCAACATCTCCCATGCCCTTGTCGGCAACAAAAAGAACGCGGCGCTGGGTAAGGTGACAGCTAAATAGCAAGCGAGTGCAAAGGAGAGCAAAAAACCGCCAAACAGGGTGAATTTCACCCCTGACATTTTCCAAAAACGCCACACAACCAACAAAACGACGGGAAGTGCAATATAGAATTGCCATTCAACCGATAATGACCAGGTATGAAGCAACCACTTTTCATGCGATGCGGCATCAAAATAGCCGGACTCTTTCCAAAACTTTACGTTTGAAATAAACAGCGCGGCAACCAGCACATGCTTTGAAAGGGTATTGTAGTCTACAGAGGTGAGGAAAAACCAACCGAGAATCAGTAGGGTAAAACTCAAAGCCAACAATGCGGGGATGATTCTGCGTGCGCGAGCCAGATAGAAGCGCCAAAGGGAGAAGTTGCCATTTTCTATACCAGAAACAATTATTTGCGTCATCAGGAAACCTGAGATCACAAAAAACACATCCACCCCTACAAAGCCACCAACAAAGCCAGGAACGCCAAAATGGAAAAGAACGACAGCGATTACTGCCCAAGCGCGAAGCCCATTGATGTCATGCCGGAAAACCCTTGCATTAGAAGACATAGCAACACTCATTAATCAAGATTTATGCAGATAGCGAAGACGTCGCATTTTGCACCATGAGTAGAATTTTACCTATAGCAGCCCTCAATTAATCGGATTTTTACCACTCAGCAGAGAACCCATTTTGATAGAGACCGCATGGTAGCGGAAGTCTCGTCGGGGAATAAGGGCATCCCTCTTAGTGAGGTTTTTCTTAATTCCCTCTCTGGCTGCACAGGATCCGGCATAAAAAGCTATGACGAGGAGCATCTCCCTCAGAAAGTCCAGGGATGGCCTTACTTGGGTATAGCCGAGTTCAACCATAGCGGTACTTGGAAAATACAATAAATTGAGGGGAAATAAGGGCAAAAAGACTTGGTTTAGGGAGGCTCAAAATGGCACGCCCTATAGGATTCGAACCTATGACCTACGGCTTAGAAGGCCGTTGCTCTATCCAACTGAGCTAAGGGCGCATTGAGATGCGGCAACCTGCGGCTGCGGGTTGGGATTATACGGTCAGAGGTTAGCGAGTCAATGCCTTTTCATGACGTTACGACGGCGGCCGTGCTTTATGGCGTTTTTTCCGCCAGCGCCCGCGCGGCGAGGGTTCTCGTCAACCGGCGCCGTTATGCTGAACCAGGCCAACGCCTACGTAAATCGGCGTGCCCTCAGCCTCTTGCCGCCCACCGCCCCGCCGCAGACAAAGGCGCGTAGACTGCACCACTGCGGCAATGTCCCCCCAATCGGCATGCTCAATCACCCGTGTGTTGCAAGTCGCCGTGAGTCTTTCCCCCAATGCGACGTCAGGGCGCGCGCTGTTTAAAGAAGCCTGGCTCCACGGCGCCCAAAGCAGCCATAGCGTGCAGCCTACCCATGCGCAGCCGTTCATGGGCACAGCTTCCGCCACAGCGCGCTCAAGCGTACCCGCCACGACGGCGCCGCTTCGCGCCGGCCGAGCTGATGCAACGCCGTCAGCTGCGCGCCGTCCGCCGGGTGCAGCGAAGAATCGAACACCGTCTCCCCCACATGTTTGGGCTGCGCCGGTTGCTCGCCAGGCTGGTGATGCAACGGATAAAGCCGAGTTATCGCTCTCATGATCCTGCTCTCTTTCACCCTGTGTATGGCCCCAGCGTATGCAAATGCCGGTAAAAATGGCGTAGAGGATCCTGAAGTCGGCATAAAAAAAGCGTAAATCGGCCTCGGCATTGGCGGCGAGGGTGATTCTGCGCCTGACAGCGCGCTCAGCTTCTGACAGAATAGCGGCATCCCCGCTTTTCTTAATTGATGGATTTCCACACTGATGTCAGCAAAGATTATTGATGGTAAAACGATTGCGCAGCAGGTTAGAAACGAAGTGGCTGAGCAAGTGAAACAACGTCTGGCGGCCGGCAAACGCGCCCCAGGGCTGGCGGTTGTGCTGGTCGGCGAGAACCCGGCTTCGCAAATTTACGTCGCCAGCAAGCGCCGCGCCTGCGATGAAGTCGGCTTCCTCTCCCGCTCCTACGACCTGCCCGCTGCCACCAGTGAAGCCGAGCTGCTGGCGTTGATCGACCAGCTGAACGCCGACGCGGAAATCGACGGCATTCTGGTGCAGCTGCCGCTGCCGGCCGGCATCGATAACGTCAAGGTGCTGGAGCGCATCCATCCGGACAAAGACGTCGACGGCTTCCACCCCTACAACGTCGGCCGCCTGTGCCAACGCGCGCCCAAGCTGCGCCCGTGCACGCCGCGCGGCATCGTCACCCTGCTGGAGCGTTATAACATCGATACCTACGGCCTGAACGCCGTGGTGGTCGGCGCCTCCAACATCGTCGGCCGCCCGATGAGCATGGAGCTGCTGCTGGCCGGTTGCACCACCACCGTCACCCACCGTTTCACCAAAAATCTGCGTCACCACGTCGAGAACGCCGATCTGCTGGTGGTGGCGGTCGGCAAACCGGGCTTCATCCCGGGCGACTGGATCAAACCGGGCGCCATCGTAGTGGACGTCGGCATCAACCGTCTGGAAAGCGGTAAAGTGGTGGGCGATGTCGACTTCGACGCCGCCAGCGAGCGCGCCGCCTACATCACCCCGGTGCCGGGTGGCGTTGGCCCGATGACCGTGGCTACACTGATCCAAAATACCTTGCAGGCCTGCGAGGAATATCACGACGTTCAACCTAAATAAGTAAGGCAGTATGGAAATTTTCAATCTGGACAATCATCCCCACGTCGAACTGTGCGATCTGCTGAAGTTCCAGGGCTGGTGTGAAAGCGGCGGCGCCGCCAAAGAAGTCATCGCCGAAGGGCTGGTGAAAGTCGACGGCAAGGTCGAAACCCGCAAGCGCTGCAAGATCGTCGCCGATCAGGTGGTGGAGTTCAACGGCGGCAAGGTCATGGTTAAACCCTAACCCGCAGCCATAGAAAAAGGCGCTGAATTCAGCGCCTTTTTTGTTTTCACTTCGGCCGGCTTACTTACGGCGCCAGGTGGTGCCCTGCGGGCCGTCTTCCAGCACGATGTTCATCTCGTTCAACCGATCGCGAGCGGCGTCCGCCAGCGCCCAGTCCTTGGCGGCGCGCGCTTCGTTACGCTGTTTGATCAGCGCTTCAATCTCCGCCACTTCGCCGTCGTCAACCTGTGCGCCCCCTTGCAGGAACTGCTCCGGCTCCTGCTGCAGCAGGCCGAGCACTTTCGCCAGCTTGCGCAGTTCCGCCGCCATGCCGTTGGCCGCCGCCATGTCTTCGCTCTTCAGGCGGTTAACCTCTCGGGCCAGATCGAACAGCGCCGAGTAGGCTTCCGGAGTGTTGAAGTCGTCGTCCATCGCTTCGCGGAAGCGGGCTTCGAACGCTTCGCCGCCGGCCGGCACGGCATCGGCGTCGGTGCCACGCAGCGCGGTATAGAGGCGCTCCAGCGCGGTGCGCGCCTGCTTGAGGTTCTCTTCGCTGTAGTTCAGCTGGCTGCGATAGTGGCCGGACATCAGGAAGTAACGCACCGTCTCCGCATCGTAATGGCCGAGCACGTCGCGGATGGTGAAGAAGTTATCGAGCGATTTGGACATCTTCTCTTTGTCGATCATCACCATGCCGGAGTGCATCCAGTAATTGACGTACGGGCCATCGTGGGCGCAGCTCGACTGCGCGATCTCGTTCTCGTGGTGCGGGAACATCAGATCGGAACCGCCGCCGTGGATGTCGAAGTGGGTGCCCAGCTGTTTGCAGTTCATGGCGGAGCATTCGATGTGCCAGCCCGGACGGCCCGGCCCCCACGGCGACTGCCAGCTCGGCTCGCCCGGCTTGGACATTTTCCACAGCACGAAGTCCATCGGGTTGCGCTTCACGTCGTCGATCTCCACGCGCGCGCCGGCCTGCAGCTGATCCAGATCCTGACGCGACAGCAGGCCGTATTGCGGATCGCTGTCGATGGAGAACATCACGTCGCCGTTGCTGGCCACATAAGCGTGATCGCGATCGATAAGACGCTGCGTGATCTCGATGATCTCGGCGATGTGCTGGGTCGCGCGCGGCTCTTGATCCGGACGATCGATCAGCAGCGCGTCGAAGTCGGCGTGCATTTCCGCCAGCATGCGTTCGGTCAGCTGGTCGCAAGTCTCATGATTTTCCGCCGCGCGGCGAATGATTTTGTCGTCTACGTCGGTGACGTTGCGCACGTAGTTCAGCGAATAGCCGAGATAGCGCAGATAACGCGCCACCACGTCGAAAGCGACAAAGGTACGACCGTGGCCGATGTGACACAGGTCATAGATGGTTACCCCGCACACGTACATGCCCACTTTCCCGGCATGAATGGGTTTGAATTCCTCTTTTTGACGACTCAGGGTATTAAAAATCTTTAGCATCGGGAGATTCCGTGGTGTGCGTGATAACAAAAAAGATAACCGGGCTTCAGGTTTTACGCCCGGTAGCGTATTGAAACCTGAAGCCTGATCTATTGCAAGGTTAAGGCCAAGCTTTGCTGATTTCACGCGAAGAAAACGCGTAAAATCCGGCCGTCGGCATTATTGTTATAATATAACAATAAAACAATTACCACAGACAGTGCGCGGTTGACCCGCTGCTGACTCGCCGGGGCGGATATGTTATAAGGGCGGTCTGAATGTTCACTCGCTTTACGTGGCGTCTCACTTCATCTTGTTAGGATTAAAACTATGGTTACTTTCCACACCAATCACGGCGATATCGTCATCAAGACCTTTGCTGACAAAGCGCCGGTTACCGTTGAAAACTTCCTGAACTACTGCCGCGCCGGTTTCTACGACAACACCATCTTCCACCGTGTGATCAACGGCTTCATGATCCAGGGCGGCGGTTTCGAGCCGGGCATGAACCAGAAAGCGACCAATGCGGCTATCAAGAACGAAGCCAACAACGGTCTGAAAAACACCATCGGCACCCTGGCAATGGCGCGTACCAACGATCCGCACTCCGCCACCGCACAGTTCTTCATCAACGTGGCTGACAACGACTTCCTGAACTTCCGCGGCGAAAACGTGCAGGGCTGGGGCTACTGCGTGTTCGCTGAAGTGGTTGAAGGCATGGACGTGGTCAACAAGATCAAAGGCGTGAAAACCGGCCGCAGCGGCATGCACCAGGACGTACCGGTAGAAGACGTCGTCATCAACAGCGTGACCGTCAGCGAGTAATCGCGGCTGCATGAGTACGCTGTTCATCGCAGATCTGCACTTGTGCGCACAGGAACCGGCAATCACTGCCGGTTTTCTGCGTTTTTTACGGCGCGAAGCGATGCACGCCGACGCGCTGTATATCCTCGGCGACCTGTTTGAGGCCTGGATCGGCGACGACGATCCCGAGCCGCTGCACGCGGAGATCGCCGCGGCACTGAAAGCGCTGCAACAGGCCGGCGTGCCCTGCTATTTCATCCACGGCAACCGCGATTTTCTGCTCGGCAAGCGCTTCGCCCGCGCCAGCGGCATGCAGCTGCTGCCGGAAGAAAAAGTGCTGGAGCTGTACGGCCGCAGGATCCTGATCCTGCACGGCGACACCCTGTGCACCGACGATCAAGCCTATCAGCAATTTCGCCGTAAAGTGCACAACCCGCTGATTCAAAAACTGTTCCTCGCGATGCCGCTGCGCTGGCGACTGAAAATCGCCGCCAAGATGCGCGCCCGCAGCCAGCAATCCAACCAGTACAAGTCGGACGCCATCATGGACGTCAACCCGCAGGCGGTCGAGCAAACGATGCTGCGCCACGACGTGCACTGGATGATCCACGGCCATACCCATCGCCCGGCGGTGCACCGGCTGGCGCTGAGCAATGGCGAAGCCCATCGCGCGGTGCTGGGCGCCTGGCACGTCGAAGGATCGATGATCAAAGTCAGCGCCGACGCCGTCGAGCTGATCTCATTCCCATTCTGAATTCCGCACTGGCGCGAGAGTGAAAATTCGCGCTTTCGACGGTGAAAACCGGCGACGCAACCGTTTTCCTCGCCGTGCGCTCATGGTATGCTCTACGCCCTCATTCGGCCCTCAGCCGACGCCAGACAAATCACAGGAGCCTTACACCCATGGGAGCCAACGCCGCTTCAGCCGCCAATACCGGGGCTAAAATCGCAATTGTAATGGGATCGAAAAGTGACTGGGCCACCATGCAATTCGCCGCCGAAGTCCTGACCCAGCTCGATGTCCCCTTCCATGTCGAAGTCGTTTCCGCTCACCGCACGCCGGACAAGCTGTTCAGCTTCGC
>NZ_JVEL01000277.1:0-7330 GCF_001076875.1 Serratia sp. 506_PEND | reverse complement strand
GGTGCAGCGCTACGTCAGCCCGGCCGAGTTTGACGAGATGAAAGAAGAAGCGATGGCGATGGGCTTCACCCACGCCGCCTGCGGCCCGTTCGTGCGTTCGTCTTACCACGCCGATCTGCAGGCCAAAGGGATGGAAGTGAAATAACGCGTAATAGTTTGTTACGCTATAGACGGCGGAAACGCCAAAAAACGGATGTCCGCAAGGCATCCGTTTTTTATTGCGCGCCATCAGACGGAATTAAACGTCTTTCTTTTCGACGCTCTGCTGAGCGGACTGACTTTCGGCGGCATTGTTGCCGGCGGACGGCGGCGTGCTGTCGTCGCCCACCGCTTTTTTAAAGCCTTTCAGCGCCGCGCCAAGATCGGCGCCGAGCGTGCGCAGTTTGCTGGTGCCGAACAGTAAAATCACCAACACCGCAATCACCAGAAGTTTGGTAATGCTGATACCTTCCATACTCACCTTCTTATCATAGAGCGCTGCGTGAACAGCGAGAAAAACTGACCTTGCCTGCGAATATTTAGCGACTTTCCTTCGGCTCGCACAACCGCAACATGTAACAGAGTGAGATCCGTCGCAGGAATGCCACGCGCCCCCGCGGCGTGAATCCAAGACTATTCTTAGTTTATCACCCGCATGCTACGCTGCCGTGATGCCTATCAGGGAGATGCCGGATGTATATTGCTCCACCCATTTTCGATGCCCGAAAATCCGGCCTCAGCTTCGCCAAACGCACCTATCTGCCCCGCGTCGCCGGTCTGGGGCTCGGCTTTATCTGCGTTTGCGCCGCGCTCTACCCCTTGGCTCCGCCCACGGCGGTCTGGCTATTGCTGGCCTTTCACGGCTTTCTCTGGCCGCATCTCGCCTATCGCCTGGCCTGCCGCGCCAAAGAACCGTTCAAAGCCGAGATCCGCAACCTCTTGATCGACTCCGCCTTCGGCGGCTTCTGGGCGGCGATGATGGCGTTCAACGCGCTGCCCACCATCGTCATCCTATCGATGATGAGCATGAACAACATCGCTTCGGCCGGCAAAGCGCTGTTTGTGAAAGGATTGGCCATTCAACTGACCACGGCGATGCTCACCGCCGCGCTGCTCGGCTTCCCGTTTCACCCGCACAGCACGGCGCTGCAAATCTATCTGTGCCTGCCGATGATCTACCTGTATCCGACGCTGCTTGGGCTGGTGACCTACCGCACCGCCAAACGACTGGCGGAAAAGAAACAGGAGTTGCAACGCATCAGCACCCGCGATGGGCTGACCGGCTTATATAACCGCCGCCACTGGGAGCACCTGCTGCATCGCCAGTTCGACAGTTGCCGCCGCTACCAGGATAACGCCACGCTGATTCTGATGGATATCGATCGCTTCAAAACCATCAACGACACCTTCGGCCATGCTTTGGGGGATGAGGCCCTGGCGGCGTTGGCGGAAGAGTTGCTGATCGGCATGCGCAACGTGGATATCGTCGGGCGCTACGGCGGCGACGAGTTTGGCGCAGTGCTGCCTAACACCAGTGCTGAACAGGCGGGAATCGTTCTGCGCCGCATCCAGCAGCGGCTGGACGCGGTCAGCTTCAAGGAGGCGCCGCAGCTGCGGCTGCAGATCAGCGCAGGCATCGCTGACTACCACCCCGCGCTGGGCGGCTATCTTGACTGGCTGAAAGCGGCCGACGGCGCGCTCTATCGGGCGAAGCAGAATGGCCGCAACCGGCTGGAAACGGCGGCGCCGCCAGGGGAGTAACTTACTGACTTAATAACTTGGCAAAATACTTCGGCGCTTCGACAAAGCCTTCGCGCCGGTAAAACGCATGCGCCCGCTCGCGGCGGCTGTGGCAATGGACTTCCAGGCGATCGCAGCCGCGACGGTGCGCCAGCGCCTCGCCTTCCGCCAGCAGCCGCCGCCCTACGCCCTCGCCGCGCGCCCGATCGTCGACGCAAAAATAGCTGATGCGGCCAATGTCGCCGGCCAACGCCAGCTGCGGCAGAAAATGCAACGATAACACGCCCAACACCTGCTCCCCGTCCGCCGCCACCAGCAGCGCCTCATCCGGATGCGCCAACAGTTGCTGCATCCGCTGCGACAGAAACGCCTCGGTGCCGGGATAATCCAGCGCCGTCATTAATTCAGCGATAGCGTGCCGGTCGCTCAGACGCGCCGTTCTGATTTCCATCCGTTTTACCTCGCAGAGTGTCGATACTACAAAATAGGCGGCGTTAGGTGTAACATCCACCGGGTGCGGCGAAAAAGGCCGTGCGGCACGCTGGAGATGACATTCCTCCCTAACCGCCTTCACAGGCTGATGATGTCTACGTAACCTCTCGGAGAGAGGCGCGTAGCGTTACGCCTGTCCCTTTCCGAGCCTCGTGAATTTCTCTGATTGAAAGGTAGTTGCCCCATGTTGAGCTCTTTACTGGCCGTATTTATCGGCGGCGGCGTCGGCAGCGTTTTGCGCTGGGCGGTAAGCATGAAAATGAATCCGCTGAACGCCCACATTCCGCTCGGTACGCTGATGGTCAATCTGATCGGCGGTTTTATCATCGGCCTGGCGATGGCGATTTTCACCCGCATGACGCATCTGGATCCCACCTGGAAATTACTGATCACCACCGGGTTCTGCGGCGGCCTGACCACCTTCTCCACCTTTTCGCTGGAGGTGGTATACCTGATGCAGGATGGCCGCTTCGGCTGGGCGCTGGCCAACATGCTGCTCAACCTGGCCGGTTCGCTGGCGATGACGCTGCTGGCCTTTATGCTGGTGATGTGGCTCAACGGGCGCTAAGCCCTTAATGTTTCCTTAATCTTGCATGCGCATAATCTCATCCAGTACCCCTGACTGGATGAGAAACCGCTATGTTTAGCCTGCCGAAAACCGCCGCCGAAGCGATTGCCGTTGCGCTGTGCGTCCTGATCGTCGCCGCCTTTATCAAATCCTACCTGTTCACATAAGCGCCTTTTCCCCGCAGCACGCGTTCATCTTGCGTCTTTCCGGCCGTTTACACTACAATTGAGAATGAACGTTCACACTCAAAAATGTGAACCCGGCTCACGCGTAGCAAAGGATCGGGCAGATGCTCCCCCCCAACGACAGTAAACAGGCCAAAGTGCAGGCTCGCCGCGATCAGATCGTCGAAGCGGCGAAAACCAGCTTTCGCCGCCACGGCTTCCACGCCGCCAGCATGGCGGAGATCGCCCAGGGCTCGCAGCTCAGCGTCGGGCAAATCTATCGCTATTTCGCCAATAAAGACGCGATTATCGAAGAGATCGTCAACCGCATCATCACCAACAAGATGCAGCGGCTGGAAAACCTTGGCGATCACATCAACCTGATCGCCGGCACGTTGGCGGCGCGCACGCTGTTTCAGCAGCCGGGCGAGAGCGAAACCGATCACATGCTGATGCTGGAAGTGACCGCCGAGGCCACGCGCAACCCGGTGGTGGCCAAAATGCTCAGCGATGCGGAAGCGCGGCTGTTTCGCCACGTGTGCCACAATCTGCAGCGGCTGTATCCCCATTTCAGCGCGGAGGAGATCGCCGCGCGGGTGGAGTTTATCGCCGTCATGAGCGAAGGCACCGGTTACCGTATCCTTACCACGCAAAAAGCCGATGCGTCCCTGCTGCGCGATCTGTATCAGCAGGCCATTTCTCACCTGTTCAGGAAATCTTAATCTCCCATGACCAAACACTTAGCCAGACAACGTCTGGTGTACGCCGTCGTGCTTGGCCTGCTGGCCGCGCTGGGGCCGCTGTGCACCGATCTCTATCTGCCCGCCCTGCCGGAAATGGCGGGCGAGCTGAATACCTCTACCGCCGCCGCGCAGCTCAGTCTGACCGCCGGGCTGCTCGGCCTGGGCGTCGGCCAGCTGATTTTTGGCCCTTACAGCGACAAGCTGGGCCGTATGCGCCCGCTGTTGCTGTCGCTGATCCTGCTGCTCGGCGCTTCGCTGTGGTGCGCGCTGGCGCCCACCATCGACCAGCTGCTGATCGCCCGCCTGCTGCAGGGCATCGCCGGCGCCGGCGGCGCGGTGATTTCCCGCGCCATTGCCCGCGATCTGTACGCCGGCCATGAACTGACCCGCTTCTTCGCCCTGCTGATGCTGGTCAACGGCCTGGCGCCGATCGTCGCGCCGGTGCTGGGCGGCGTCATGCTGCAGGTGATGAACTGGCGCGGTATCTTCGGCGTGCTGGCGGCCATCGCCGTACTGCTGTTCAGCCTGTCGGCGTTGAAGCTGCGCGAATCCCTGCCGGTCGAGCGCCGCAGCCAGGGCGGTATCCTGGCGATGCTGATGTCGCTCGGCGGGTTGCTGACCCAGCGCTATTTCATGGGCCTGTGCCTGACACAGGGCTTCGTGATGGCCGGCATGTTCGCCTATATCGGCGCTTCGCCTTTCGTCTTGCAGCAGATCTACGGCCTCAGCCCGCAGATGTTCAGCCTGTGCTTCGCCATTAACGGCGTCGGGCTGATCATTGCGGCGCAGCTGGCCAGCCGTCTCAGTTCACGTTGGGGGGAACGCCGGGTATTGAGGGGCGGGTTAACGCTGGCGGCCGTCGCGTCGTTGTTGCTGCTGTTGGCCGCCGCGCTGCATGCGCCGCTGCCCGTGTTGCTGGTGCCGCTGTTCTTCTCGGTGGCGGTGATCGGCATCGTCGGCCCGACCGCCTCTTCACTGGCGATGCAAAGCCAGGGGGACAAAGCGGGCAGCGCCTCGGCCTTGATCGGCGTGTGCATGTTCGCCCTTGGCGCCTGCGCCGTGCCGCTCACCGGGCTGGGCGGCACTTCGGGCCTGTCGATGGCGCTGACCATCGTCGGCTGTTACGCCATCGCCATCCTGCTGTTCAGCCTGTTGGCCCGCCGCAGCGACGCATAACGCGCCCAATAAAAAACCCGCTCAATGAGCGGGTTTTAAGAAATTCAGCTACGCAGCTTAGATAGCAGTAACGTTAGCGGCAGATGGGCCTTTGGCACCGTTCGTGATTTCAAACTCTACACGCTGGCCTTCAGCAAGCGTTTTGAAACCATTGCTAACGATGGCAGAAAAGTGAACGAAAACGTCCTTGCTACCATCTTCCGGAGTAATGAAACCGAAGCCTTTGGATTCATTAAACCACTTAACGCTACCTTTAATCTTAGACATCAAACTTACCTTTAACGTGAATGAAAGACACAAAACCTGTGTCGATTACAGTACAGCAAGCAGGCAGGATTTTGTCCACCACCGCGATCACAGAAATCCGATAAAGAGTGAAAAAATCCGTGTTGCCCGGTGTAAATGCATTGCACCGGTTGCGATACGTTACCGTTCCAGGCCAATCCTCTCCCTGCGCCGGCGAACAACGCGCGAACGCCCAAACCCGCCCGCTGACCCCAGCGTTGACGCCTCCATGCAGACGCAATCGCTATGAAATATAACCAGATGGTCTTTTTGCTTCTGCGCCCCCTGCACTAGGGTTAGGGTTTATTTCCCACTGTGAGCCAAGCCTATGACCAGCCAGTTGGCAGAAAAGATCATCGCCTATCGGCGTGAGCTGCACCAAAACCCGGAGCTTTCCAATCACGAATTCGCCACCACCGCCCGGCTGACCCGCTGGCTGCAAGAGGCGGGCATTCGTATTCTGCCGTTGGCGCTGAAAACCGGCGTCGTGGCGGAGATCGGCAGCGGCAAGGGGCCGATCATCGCCCTGCGCGGCGACATTGACGCCCTGCCGATCGACGAAATCGCCGACGTGCCCTTCAGCTCGCAAAACAGCGGCGTGATGCACGCCTGCGGCCACGACTTTCACACCTCGGTGATGCTCGGCGCCGCGCACCTGCTCAAAGCGCGTGAGGCCGAGCTGCCCGGCACGGTGCGCATCTTCTTCCAACCGGCGGAAGAAACCTTCAACGGCGCCCGGCACCTGATCGACGCCGGCGCGCTGGATAACGTCGCGGCGGTATTTGGCCTGCATAACGCGCCGGAGCTGCCCACCGGCACCTTCGCCACCCGCGCCGGGCCGTTCTATGCCAACGTCGATCGCTTCCAGATCAGCATCACCGGCAAAGGCGCCCACGCCGCCAAACCGGAACAGGGCGTCGATACCATCGTCACCGCCAGCCAGATCGTCGGCGCGCTGCAGACGCTGCCCAGCCGCAGCTTCAGCTCGCTGGAATCGCTGGTGGTGAGCGTGACGCGCATCGAAGGCGGCAATACCTGGAACGTGCTGCCGCAAACCGTCGAGCTTGAAGGCACGGTGCGCACCCACAGCGACGCGGTGCGCCGCCAGGTGCCGGATAAAATTCGCCAGGTGATCGACGGCGTTGCCGCCGCGCTGGGCGCGCAGGCCGAACTCCACTGGCAGCCGGGGCCGCCGGCGGTGATCAACGACGCCCATTGGGCGGCGTTCAGCAAAAGCGTCGCCGCCGAGGCCGGCTACCGGGTCGAAGAGGCGGAGCTGCAAATGGGGGGTGAAGATTTCGCGCTGTATCTGCATCATGTGCCGGGCGTATTCGTCAGCATCGGCTCCGCCAGCGAATTCGGCCTGCATCATCCGCGTTTCAACCCCGATGAACGCGCCCTGTTCCCCGCCGCACAATATTTCACACTGCTGGCGGAACGCACGCTGCAACAGCTCACTACCGCGCCAGAAAAAGCCCTCAGCAACGCCTGAATAACGTGAAATAGTATTTCCCCGACGCCGCAGATGCCGCGCCGGGGATTATTATTTTCGCTCGCCGTGATATTTGCAGTTTTCAACATTTGAATATGCTGTTTTGTTGTTTTACATCCCGTTGCCGCTCATCAATAGTGGACACATCAGACACCGCGCGCCTTTGCGGCGCATGACAGGATAATCACGATGAGCGACAACGCGAATAATCAACGGCAATTACGGCTGGGCGCCATTCTGCATGGCGCATCGGGAAATATGTCCGCCTGGCGCCACCCGGATGCCGCCGCTGACGCCAGCATCAACCTCGAATTTAATATCGCCTCGGCGAAAAAAGCCGAACAGGGGAAATTCGATTTCGTGTTTGTCGCCGATGGGTTATATATCAACGAAAAGTCCATTCCCCATTTTCTTAATCGTTTCGAACCGCTCACCCTGCTGGCCGCGCTGTCCGCCGCCACCGATAAAATCGGCCTGGTGGGCACCCTTTCCACCTCTTACAGCGATCCGTTCACCGTCGCCCGTCAGTTCGCCAGCCTCGACCACCTGAGCAACGGCCGAGCCGGCTGGAACGTGGTGACGTCGCCGCTGGAAGGCTCGGCCAAAAACTTCTCGCGCAAAGAACACCCAGAACACAGCCTGCGTTACCGCATTGCCGGTGAGTTTCTCGACGTCGCCAAAGGGCTGTGGG
>NZ_JVEL01000276.1:0-320 GCF_001076875.1 Serratia sp. 506_PEND | reverse complement strand
CTCTTGTCGTCCGGGCCGCAGCCACTGAGCAGCAGGCTGGAAGTGGCGATAAATGCAATGAACAGCTGGCGTAAGGATAGGGTCATGAGCGGGCTCTTTCTTTCCTTGAACTAAGGCGTATCAATCCGGCGGCGGATTGGCTGCGTGGTGTATGCCCGCTAATTTACCATTCAAGCCGCCAAAATGATAACCATTCGTATCTCAGCGCGTAGTGAATACAGAAAGAATAAGGAGATAGGGGCAGTGAGTGAGGCAGAAACGAAAAAAGCGCCAAAAGGCGCTTTTCTCTGAATTGGTGGGTCGTGCAGGATTGATTCGGC
>NZ_JVEL01000026.1:0-282 GCF_001076875.1 Serratia sp. 506_PEND | reverse complement strand
CCAAAATGCTCTCTTATGCAGGGATGCTGGCGAGCCCCAGCCGTTCACCTGAAGTCATCTCTGGTCTGGTTATGCACTGTTTCGATCTTGAGAATGTGGAAGTTGAGGACTGGCAGATGCGCAAAGTGGCGGTCTGCGAAGAACAGCAAAATCGCCTTGGGCAGGCCAACATGGCACTTGGGCATGATTTCATTTCTGGTGCATGGGTCAATGACTGTGCTGGGAAATTCATATTAAAAATCAATAATCTTTCATTTCGTGATTTTCTCCGTTTTCTGCCGG
>NZ_JVEL01000275.1:0-1191 GCF_001076875.1 Serratia sp. 506_PEND | reverse complement strand
TAGACAACCGGTTGCCATCGGTACTGGCCGCGTTGCTGGCAGACAGCACTAGCCCGGAAACCCTGCGCACCATGCTGTCTTCGTTTCTGAATATACAGCCAGAGCATCCAGGAATCATTGTTACAGAACCACGCCCAGCGGTAGTAAAGCCCCCAACCAGTAGCGTTTCAGCAAAGAATCTGGCGGGTTCTTTACCTGAATAGGCAAGAAATGATGTTATATCATTACACTTTCAAAGAATCATAAACTAGGACGCTCAGCCTTTGTGGCCGGGCGTCCCCTTCTGGTGAGGTTTTTCTTTTTCAATAAATATCAGTGACATAAATATACCCTTGAATGTATGTTCTAACTATTATTGGAATCATGCTAATTACCTATCATTAGACAGTCATATACGTAACAAACTAGGGGCAGTTTGTTTTTCTATAAATGCATCTTCAGATAAATTAACAAAAAATTTGATACCTCTGGGAAGCTCAATGCTCACTGGTTTTTGGTCTTTGAGTGTGACAATTTTCAACGGAATTGACACAGACTTGATGACATCTCCAACCAATTTCTCGTCCACGTAGTGGACAGCATCATAATAATTGATATCACCACTGATTTCAGCGATATAGCCTGTCTTTACTTTCATTAACTCAATATACATAATTGCCGCTGTATATTTTTTATCGAAGTCATCACGATAAGCTTTACCAGGTAATGGGCGTAAAGCATAGAGTATGAAATGGCGAGCACTTTTTTCCTTAAGCAAGCTATCTACAGGATTTACATACTTGGTTACACCTGAAACAGGGGACTGCATTTCAGTTTTCAAGTACAACGGTTTGTTATTTTTAAACTGTGATGAACATCCGGTAAGGAGAAGCGTAGAAATTATAACAATACTAGTAAAATCCTTCACCCTGTATTTTCCTCTTGGTTTTACACATTACATCTAGATATATCAAATTAATTACCCCCACTGACACACAATCAATATCACAATTGAGTAGAGAGTTTGAAATATATCGTTAAAACGAATAACTCAATTTTATAGGTCTTCCTGAATACTGATTATGCGTCCTTAGGAGCAGCTTTTCACTGAAGGCAAAGCCGTAACCGAAAAAACTCACTATTATTGATCTTGATAGAAACCTGACTCATGGATGTACGAATACTTATTAAACGAGTTCCAGTTATCTCGAC
>NZ_JVEL01000274.1:0-7873 GCF_001076875.1 Serratia sp. 506_PEND | reverse complement strand
AGAAGCGCTGTCGCCGATGATGGCCTTTGTCACGCTGCTGCGCCCGCTGTACGCCAAGACGAGCGAAGGCTTCCAGTATGTGCCGGTTTCCAACCCCTGGACCGACGTGCAGCGCCTGCCGGCCAGCGCAGGCTATTTGGGCGTACAGGTCAACGCCGGGCTGTTCTTCCATGGCGCCAAGCCGACGCACTATAAAGATCGCGACGGCCAGATGAAACCGATCGACGGCGGCACGCTTTTGCAGAACATCACCGTGCTGCATCAGGTGGCGCAGCCGCTCGGCCCGGGTGAAGGCGCGGTCTGAGCCGGCAGCGTTAGCACGGGGCCGGACGCGGCCCCTTTTCGCGCCTTGAAACCCTGTGCAGCTTGGGTAAAACTGGTTGCCTATTCAAGGAGAAGAGTATGTACAGCGACAACGAGAAAAAGTTTTATATCATCCTCAACCGCAATCACGAACCGGCCACGCTGTTTAACGCTTCCTGCCATCTGACGGCGGGCATCACCGATCTGATCGAACAGCGTGAGTTTCACCACTATCCGAGCAGTCTCGACGGCGTCAGCGCCAACATGAGCCACTACCCGATCGTCATCCTTCAGGCTAAAAACAGCAGCCAGCTCAGCAACCTGATCCTCAAATGCAAGGAGGAGGGCGTGCTGTCCAACTTCTTCACCACCACCATGCTGTCGCACTCCGCCGAGCAGCAGATCGCCGACACCGCCAATACCCCCTACGAGCAGCTGGATTTCGTGGCGGTGGCGCTCTACGGTGACACCGAGCAGCTTAAGCCGCTAACCAAGAAGTTCTCCGTCTATCGTTAATCGCGAACGGCGTCACATCAGGGGCGGCAACGGCTATGATATTTTTCCATCAAATCGTTGATGGAGATGAACATGAGCGGTAAGAAAACCACCATGGCGGCCATCGCCAGAGAGGCGCGGGTCGGCATCGCCACCGTCGATCGGGTGATCAACCAACGCGCGTCGGTGCGGCCCGCCACCCAGCGCCGGGTGATTGAGGCAGCGAAAAAGTTGGGGTTCGCGTTGGAGAAGTCCCACTGCCTGTCGGCAGTGCTGGGCAGGCCGGAGCGCCGCCTTAGAATGGGGTTTATCCTGCTGCGGCGCGAACACTCTTTCTATGCGCAACTGGCTGATGAATTGATGGCGCAAGCGGCACCGTATCATGAGCCGGGTCAGCCGCCGCAGTTCATCTTCCACTCTCTCAATGCCATCGACGACACCGCCGCCGCCATTAGCCAATTGAGCCGCCAGGTGGAAGCGATCGGCGTGCTGGCGCTGGATCACCCCCTGATCCACTATGCCGTAGAAGAAGCCGCCCAGGCGGGCATCAACGTTTTCGCGCTGCTGTCGGATTTATCGGTGCCCAGCCGCGCCGGCTACATCGGTCTGGATAATCAAAAAGCGGGCCGCACCGCCGGCTGGGCGGTGGATCGTCTGTGCCGGCGTCAGGGCGACGTCGGCGTGATCATCGGCGACAACCGTTTTACTTGCCAGGAAGCCTGCGAGATCGGTTTTCGCTCCTACCTGCGTGAGCAGATGAGCGGCCAGCGTGTGCTGGAACCGGTGCGCAGCCTCGAGGACGCGGAAACGGCGCGCCGGGTCACGCGTGAACTGCTGGCGAACCACCCGGAACTGGCGGCGCTTTACGCGCCGAGCGGCGGTGTGGAGGGCATTATTCAGGCGTTGCGAGAGAGCGGCCGGCAGCGCGACATCACGCTGGTGTGCCACGGCCCGGTGCTGGGCGGTGAAATGGCGCTGCTCGACGGCACGGTGGATCTGCTGCTGTGCCACCGCATTCCCGAATTGGCCGCCACGATCGTCGAGACGTTACTCGCCGCCGATGAACAACCGGGATTACGCCACATCATTAATCGCTTCGATGTGATCACCAAAGAAAACCTCTGACGGCCGCTGAGTGGTGTTTGCCGAGGTCAGGGCGCAGCCAGGCACCGCCTGAATTTGATTAAAAAATATCAAATAATTTATCAAAAATAGCGCGATCTCTATCAAAAAATAAAATTTTCATTATTGATGGTTTTGGAATTTTTGTTTGATACTGCCGGCATTCCCCGCAAAAAAGGAGCCGTCGCCATGACTTTGCCTATCGCCAATGCGCCCTGCAGTTGGGGCGTGGATGATCCGAACAACCCCCATTTGCCGCTCTATGCCACGGTTCTGCAAGAAGCGTCGGCGGCCGGCTACCGCAGCATCGAGCTGGGGCCGTGGGGCTATCTGCCGACGCAGAGCGAGGCGCTGTGTGCCGCGCTGGAGCAGCATCACCTGTCGCTGGTGGCCGGCACGATTTTTGACGATCTGGTCAGCGAGGCGAACATTGAGCGCCTGCTGGCCCTGACTCATCGGATATGCCGCAACCTCTCGCGGGCGCCCAGGGCGGAGCCGACCGAGGGCGATCGCGCCGCGCCGCCGTTCTTGGTGATTATCGATTTCGGCAATCCGCAACGCGCCAGGTTCGCCGGGCGTTCAGATTTAGCGCCGCGTTTGTCGCAGGGGGAGTGGCAGAGGATGATCGGGCACATTACGCGCATTAGCGAACTGGCCTGGCGGGAATACGGTGTGCGGCCGGTGGTGCATCCGCACGCCGGCGGCTGCATCGAGTTCGCCGACGAAATCGACCGGTTGGCGGCGGACATTCCGCATCACACCGCCGGATTGTGCCTGGATACCGGCCATCTGTATTACGCCGGGCTGGACCCGGCTGCCTGGCTGAGCAAGCACTTTAATCGTCTTGATTACCTGCACTTCAAAGACGTCGATCCGCAGGTGTTCCGCGAGGTGCTGGCGCGCGGCGTCGATTTTTTCACCGCCTGCGCCGAGGGCGTCATGTGCCCGTTGGGCAGCGGGGCGATCGATTATCCGCAGCTGCGTGCGCTGTTGGCCGAGCGCGGATATCGGGGCTGGATCACTATCGAGCAGGAGCGCGATCCGCGCAATGTGCAGGGCAGCCTGCAGGACGTCGCCGCCAGCTTGCGCTACTTGCGCGGCCTCGGCTTTTAATCAGGAGAAACACGATGATCAACGGCAGCAAACCTTTGGCGAGATCGTTGCGCTGGGGCATGGTCGGCGGCGGTGGCACCAGCCAGATCGGTTACATCCACCGTTCGGCGGCCTTGCGCGACGGCGCGTTTACTCTGTTGGCCGGCGCGTTCGACATTGACACCGAACGCGGGCGTGATTTTGGCCGGAGTCTGGGCGTGGCGGCGGAGCGCTGTTATGCGGATTATGCCGAGATGTTCCGCGCCGAAGCCGCGCGGGCGGACGGCATCGAAGCGGTCTCGATCGCCACGCCGAACAACACCCATTACGCCATTTGCCGGGCGGCGCTGGAGGCGGGATTGCACGTGGTATGCGAGAAGCCGCTGTGTTTCAGCGTCGAAGAGGCGCAGGCGCTGGCGGCGCTGTGCGAGCGGCAGCGCAAAGTCATCGGCGTGACCTACGGCTATGCCGGGCACCAGATGATTTTGCAGGCCCGGCAGATGATTGCCGATGGCCGGCTGGGGGAAATTCGGCTGGTGAATATGCAGTTCGCCCACGGCTTTCACGCCGCGCCGGTGGAGCAGGATAATCCCAGCACTCGCTGGCGGGTCGATCCGCGCTTTGTCGGCCCCAGCTATGTGCTGGGCGATCTGGCAACCCACACGCTGTTCCTGGCGGAAACCATGGCGCCGCAGTTGAAGATCCGGCGGCTGATCTGCAGCCGGCAAAGCTTTGTGCCGTCGCGCGCGCCGTTGGAGGACAATGCCTATGTGCTGATGGAGTATCACAACGGCGCCGTCGGCTCCGTGTGGGCTTCGGCGGTCAACTGCGGTTCGATGCACGGCCAAAAGGTGCGCATTGTCGGTGAAAAGGCCAGCCTGGAGTGGTGGGATGAACAACCCAATCAGCTGCGCTTCGAAGTGCAGGGCGAGCCGGTGCGGATCCTGGAGCGCGGCATGCCGTATCTCGCCGCGTCGGCGCTGGCGGATGATCGCATCGGCGGCGGCCATGCGGAGGGGCTGTTTGAAGCGTGGTCGAATCTCTACCGCCGCTTCGCGCTGGCGATGGACGCCACCGATCGGCGCGACGCAGCCTTTCTGGCCGACTTCTGGTACCCGGACGTGCAGGCTGGCTCGCTGGGCGTGAAGTGGGTGGCGCGCTGCGTGCAATCCGCCGAAACCGACGCCGGCTGGGTCGCCTTCGACTGAGCGAGCGATTCGCTCAGACGCTGGCCCCGTCGTAGCTGTGGATCTGTAACGCATCCAGCGCGACGTCCGGCACGCAACGCAGGTTAACGGCGCACATCGCGGCGCCGTCTGGCGCGGTGCCGTAGGCGAAGGGCTGGGCTCCGCAGACTCGGCAGAACTGATGGCGGATCCTGTGGTGATTGAAAGTGTAGGTGCTGAGCTGGTCCTGACCGCTGTTGAGCGTGAAAGCGCTGATGGGGAAGAACGACAGCAGCAGCCCTTTGCGGCGGCAAATCGAACAGTTGCAGCTGAGGGCTTCGGTCGGCAGTTCGGCGTCCACGGTAAAGGTGACGGCGCCGCAGTGGCAGCTTCCCTGGAATGACATGGCGATGATCCTGTAACAGGGGAGAGTGTTTGCCCAGTATAGTGCAATTTATCGTCACTCGGCCGTGCCCGGCCTGGTTTCCTTAGTAAATGCACGGTTTTCTGTTAGGTTAGAGGTTAACGTCATCAAAAGGAGATCGCGATGTTAGAACATTACTATCCGGCCAATATGGGCGCCGAACCGGTCACGGACGAACAGCACAAACGGCTGGTGGCGGTGCAGGCGGCGCTGGAACTGATCAAGGCCACGCTGTCGGATACCAACGACGGCAACGGCGTGGACTTCCAGCTGAAGGCGGCGGAAAAGCACATCGGCCCGATGGCCGACGCCATTCAGGAAGCCCTGAAGTAACGGTTCGCCGTCACGTCAACCGCCCGTCTCGGGCGGTTTTTTTTGCGCTGATTACTGCGATTTTTTTAGTGGCGCATTGCCTTTTTCCTGGCTGGTGCCGTGAGCGGCGCGATCCTACTCTAGCGATCCGAGTCCTCATCAGGGTCATGCTCATGTTCCGCTTCAGCTTCTTTTCTTTCTTATTGCCGCGCCGCCGACGCGTCACCCAGTTGGCCGGCGCAGCGCTGTTGTTCAGCGGCGTTATGCAGGCGCAGGCCACGCAACGCATCGAGTTTTCGCCGGACGCCGCCGGCGCCTACCCTGAGGGCATCGCCTGGAATGCACGTGCCGGTGCGTTCCTGATTTCCTCTCTGCGCGGCGGGCAGCTTGGCCTGGTCTACCCGGATGGCCGCTATCGGCGGTTTTCCACCGGCAAGGGGCTTATCACCACCTCCGGCATGCTGGTGGACGCCGAGCGCAACCGGGTGCTGGTGTGCAACGAAGACGTGGGCGTGTCCCGCAACTCTGCCGCTGGCACGCGCAATCGCGTGGCGCAGGTGCTGGAGTTCAATCTCGATACCGGCGCGCTGCAGCAGACGTACGATCTTTCATCGCTAAGTCATGGGCCGACGCTGCCCAACGATCTGACGCTCGACGCGCAGGGCAATATCTACGTGACCGACAGCTTCCAGCCGCAGATTTACAAGATCGACCGGACAACGCGCCAGGCGTCGATTTTGGTGCGCTCAGCGCGCTTGATGCCGGCCGAAGCACCCGCCGCTGCGCAGGGCTCGCGGCCTTATCTCAATGGCGTGGTGTATCACCCGGATGGCTACCTGATTGCCGCGGACTACACCCGCGGGCTGCTGTGGAAGGTGACGTTGGAGAACGCGCCGGCGGTCAGTGAAATCAGGCTGCCGCAGCGGCTGAAAGGGCCGGACGGGCTGCGGCTCAAAAACGCCCATGAATTGGTGATCGTACAGTCTTTTCCGGATGAAAAGGGGAGCATGTCCGGCGACGTGTCACTGCTCTCCTCGACCGACGGCTGGGCCAGCGCGCGTATCGCCGCGGTCGCCGCGCCGCCGGGATTGGATGGGCCGACCGGCGCCGCGCTGCGGGATGGCGAAGTGTGGGTCGTCAACTCCCGTTACCCCCGGCTGTTTGCCGACGTCGCTCAGGCGGAAAGTACCAAGACGTTCAGTATCGTCAAGGTGGCGTTCGAACCGGCCGCGGCGGATGGCCGCTGATCGACGGCGATTGCCAACCGCGCCGGAATAGGATTAAATGCGCATTGACTGTATAAATAAACAGGTGTGCTGCGATGAGTCTGATGTTGAAGGGTGAAAAGATTGACCGTAACCGCTTTACCGGCGAGAAGATTGAAAACGGCAGCTTTATGCTGTGCGATTTTTCGGGCGCCGATCTGACCGGTACCGAGTTTATCGGCTGCCAGTTTTACGATCGCGACAGCCGACAGGGCGGCAATTTCAGCCGCGCGATACTGAAAGACGCCAGCTTCAGAAGCTGCGATTTGTCGATGGCCGACTTCCGCCATGCCAGCGCTCTGGGGGTGGAGATCCGCGAATGCCGCGCGCAGGGCGCCGATTTTCGCGGCGCCAGCTTTATGAACATGATCACCAGCCGCACCTGGTTTTGCAGCGCCTATATCACCAAAAGCAACCTGAGCTATGCCAACTTCGCCAAGGTGGTGCTGGAGAAATGCGAGCTGTGGGAAAACCGCTGGCACGGTGCGCAGGTGTTCGGCGCCAGTTTCAGCGGTTCCGATCTGTCCGGCGGCGAATTCTCCGGTTTCGACTGGCGTGCCGCCGATGTCACCCAGTGTGATTTGAGCAACGCGGAACTGGGCGAGTTGGATTTGCGCACCACCGATCTACAGGGCGTCAAAATGGACAGCCACCAGGCCGCGCAGCTGCTGGAGCGGCTGGGGATCGCAATCATCGGTTAAGGGAATGGCTAACGCGACGGTTGGGCAAATAAGCGATTGGAGGCTTTCTCTGCGTCCACGGGAATACGGCGTTGCATTACCGGGATAGTGAAGCGGGGATCCTGTGAGAGGTGGCGAGCCTGCTCGTTGAGCGGCACGACGGCGATCGCCAGATTGTCGTTGGCCTGCATGACGCCTTCCTGTTCGAACAGGGCGAACACCGGCGTGTCGCGCGCGTTACCCAATGAGCAAGCCGAAATCCAATAGTGCCCGTCTTGGGCAAATTTGCACTGCGCCGTTTGCGGGCTAATTGCGCTGATTTGTTTGGCAATCAAGGCATTCGCGTTTTCCACATAGCTTGGTGGTGCCGGCTGGCAGCCTGCCAAACTGAGCGTCAGTGCAGCTAGCGTCAGTGTTCTTTTGCCCATCATAGCCATCCTTGAGGTCATTTCCTGTAAAGTAAAATAATTATCCTAACAACGATAATGCACCAGTGTCGAGAACAGATTGATTTATTAAGCTTTTGTTTCTCTTTCATGACGATTAAGCGGTTTTCTTCAGTGTTATAGCAGGGAGTGGTTTCGCGTGAAGGGAAGAGCAGAACGCGGAATCGGCGGCTGTTTGCGCGTTCATGATCGGCCCCGGCGCGGCGAGTCCAATCGTTCGTTATTTTTCACCCCGAACGCCGCGCAGATAACCCTGAGCTGGCGGCAGATGCAGGCGGTCCTTTGCGGTAATAAATTTATGAGCCATATGAATATAATTTAAAATATATCTTGCTTAAATAATTTAGCTGTGTGTAAATAGCGTCATCGGTTTGTAGTTCAGACCTTATGAAAGCAGTTTTAGTAAAGCAGTTCTCAGTATTAGCGATATCCCTCAGATACCTCTTCTTCCGCGAATTCTCTTCTCTAGTGCCCCATAAGTTTCCAATAAAAACAGACCTCTATCGCCCTATGGCGTCGCAAAAATATAAAGGAAATATCTCTATGACCAATAAAATGACGGGTTTGG
>NZ_JVEL01000273.1:0-5597 GCF_001076875.1 Serratia sp. 506_PEND | reverse complement strand
CCATCGCGGCTCTGTTTTCACGGCATCCTGCCGGTCAAGGAAGGCTACCACTCGCTGGTGGGGCCGCACCGCATCAACATCACGCTACGCAAGGCGCTTTAACTGCGGCTCCTGCGCCAGGCAGGCGACGAGATAGTCGATAAACACCCGCAGTTTGGGCGGCAGATACTGGTTGGGCGCATAGAGCAACCACAGGCCGCCGTGATAGCTGCTGAGGAAATCCCATTCCGGCAACACCTGCACGATCTCGCCGTCGTCGAGCGCCTGGCGGGCGGTAAAGTACGGCAGGCTGCCGATGCCGATATGCCGTTTCACCGCGTCCAGCCGCACGCCGGTGTGGTTGGCGGCGTAGCGGCCGCGCACGCTGACCGTCACCGTTTTGCCGCTGCGGCGGAATTTCCATTGCGCGTCGCTCGGCGTTTCTCCCAGATAGATGCAGCTGTGCGCCGCCAGATCGTGCGGGTGCAGCGGCGTGCCGTGTTGCGCCAGGTAGTGCGGCGTGGCGCACAGCAGATGGTCTATTCTCATCAACTGGCGGCCGACCAATCCGGGCGACGGGCGATCGGTAATGCGCAGCGCCAGATCGACCCGATCGTCGATCAAATCCATGTAACGATCTTCTAGCCGCAGCCTCACGTCCACCTTCGGGTAGCGGCGCAGGAACTCCGGCATGTGCGGATGCAGCACGAAGCGGCCCACCGCTTTGGGTACGCTGACGCTGACCAGCCCTTCGGGCTCCGCGGCGCCGCGCCCGCCGATCGCCATGACCGCGTCGGCCGCCGCCAGCAGGGTGCGGCAGTGCGCAAACGCCTCTTCGCCGCTTTCGCTCAGCCGCAGTTTGCGGGTGGTGCGGTGCAGCAGCTGCAGCGCCAGCGCCTGCTCGAGCTTCGCCACGCTGCGGCTGACGGCGGAAGGCGAAGCGCCCAGCTTGCGGGCGGCGGCGGAAAAACTGCCGCTCTCTACCACCTGAACGAAAACGGCCATTTCGGCCAACAGCGCGTAAGAAAGATTTGTGCTCATGACGCAAAGGTCCATTGTGATGGCGGCGGATTATGCTCCGATTATGACATGAATATAATGGCTCTTCGAACCGAGGAGAAAAATGATGACCGAACGACGTTATTACTACAGCGACGATTTACAGGGCCAGGCGCAGGTGTTGAGCTGTGCGCCGGCCGAGGCGGGCGCTTACGCCGTGGAGCTGGACGCCACGCTGTTCCACCCGCAGGGCGGCGGCCAGCCGTCCGATGTGGGGTCGTTAGGCGGCGTCATCGTGCTGCGGGTGCAGCAGCAGGGGGATACCGTGGTGCACTTTACTGCCGCGCCGCTGCCGAACGGGCCGGTTACGATGCAAATCGATGAAGCGCAGCGCCGGCTGCACGCCCGCTGGCACTCCGCTGGGCATCTGATCGGCTGGTTGGGCGAAACCCGGGGCTGGCGGCCGGTCAAGGCTCATCATTGGCCGGGTGAAGGGCGCATCACTTTCGCGCCGGGGCCGGATGCGCAGACGATAGAAGCGGATTTTTTGCAGGCGGAGCTGGCGCGCTTGATCGCCGCCGATCTGCCGCGCCGCCAGCAGGCGGTGGACGGTTTGCGCCAGGTCGGTTTCGGCGAGCTGCCCGCCTACGGCTGTGGCGGCACCCATGTCGCCGCGCTGGGCGAGGTGGGCGCGATCGCGATTACCGGCCTAAAGATGAAGAAAGGGCAGTTGAACGTGCAATATGAGCTGGGTTGAATGAGGGGGCGGCTCAACGACCGGCCTGCCGCAGCTGGGTGCAGAACGCGCATTGGCATCCCGCTACCGGCACTGCCGCGCAACTGCCGATGCTCACCGGCTGGGCGTCCATGGCGTGAAAGCCGTAAAACAGATTTTCGATGTTTTGTTCCGCCGCCCGCCCCTGCTCCGGGCGCGGTTCGGGCACTTTCGACTGAAACGCTGCGGCCTTGCCGGCCAGCAGGCTGAGAAACAACAGCGACAGCTGGATTTTCATCGTCGTCTTCCCTTTACTTGTTTTTTGATACGTTATAACAAAACCAAGGCGCCGCCAAGCGCCGCGCTCGCGCTCGGCGCCCGCCAGCGCGTGAGCCGGTGCGGTGAACGCCCGTGTTTAATCCGCCTTTCTCTTTGATTTAATTGAAATTGATGAAATAGTCAGATGCCATCATCCAGGGCATGACAGGGCAGCCAATATTCTAAATACTTAATCGAAGAGGCGCTCGGGGCAGGAGAAGCGCTTTGGGAGCGCGCTTTTGCACGGCGCGTCCGCCGTTTTTGGCATGGACTGCATTTTCTCAGTGTCGTGGATTGTAAAATGGATTTTTGTAACCGGATTTCCGTGTGTTTATTGACGTTTAATTCATCGCGCCTGCTGCGTGACGTGTTGCAACCTGTGGCGGCGTTCGCCGATGAAATCATCGTGGTGGATTCGGGCAGTACTGACGGCACGTTGGCCATTTGCGACGACTTCAATATCAAGCCTCTTTATCACCCGTTTGAAACCCATGGCCGGCAAATGAATTACGCCATATCCCGCGCGCGGCATGACTGGGTTTTGTGCCTGGACAGCGATGAGATCATGGATGATGAAGCGGTCGACGCGATGCGGCTTTTCAAGCGCACCCCAGGCCCTGACAAAAACAACGCCTATCGCATTCGTCGCGATTGGTTTGTGTTGGGACAGGCGGTCAGAACGCTTTATCCCGTCTCGTCACCGGATTACCCCATTCGCTTTTTTCATCGCCAGGTGGTGAAGTTCAATGATGCGCCGGTAGATGATGCGGCGGAAGGGGGCGCATCCACCTTGATACTGGCCGGGCACGTTAAACACGACACTTTTTTCTCAATCGAGGAAGTGTTTGCCAAGCTGAACAGCTATACGGCGCGCGTGGTGAAATACAAGGCGATAAGGCCATCGATTCTCCGGGGGGTGATTAGCGCCATCGGCGCATTTTTCAAGTGGTACATTTTCAGCGGCGCCTGGAAAGCGGGCCGGGTCGGGGCCGTGACCGGCGTTTATGCGGTGTTCTACAGCTTTTTGAAGTATTTCAAGGCGTGGTACCACAGATAGCCGAACGACGGGCGTGGCGTGAGCACTCGTTCGATTGCGGCGCGCGATTGCGGCGGCGACCGCGCGCCGAAGGCGGGGGGCGAACCGCCTTCATCTCCTCGTTTAAACGCTGTCTTCAGCGATCAGCACCTCAGTGATATCAATGCGATGCAGCAGCTTTCTCTGTTTCTCATGGCTGATTTTCTTCATGCGGCGCAGCCGGTACAGCTCTTCTCTTTCCGCGTGCAACGAGGCTAAGTACAGCTGCTTTTCCAGCCGCTTCAGCGCCACGATATTCTTAACGTCTTCTTTGGTCAGAATTTTACGTTGCAGCACGTCCAGCATCCGCCGCGTCGTTTCTTCAATCAGCTCCGGCGTGGCGTCGTCCGGCGGGGCGACGAGCAGCTTTTCCTTGGTTTCGTTGACGGCTTTGGTCGCCGCGCTCGCCAAGGCTTCTGAAACGGAGAAAGCCTCTTCCTGATCTTCTTCCGGCGGCAGATTGCCGCGCAACAGGAAGGGCAGCGTGACGATGCCGACGACGATCGACAGCAGGATGACCCCCGAGGCGATAAACACCAGTTGATACCGCCCCGGGAATGGCGAGCCATCCAATAAAAACAGCGGAATTGACAGCACGCCCGCCAGGGTCACCGCCCCTCGCACCCCGGCAAAGGCGGCGACGAACAGATCGCGCGTGCTGAATTTCGAAAATAACAGCGGATCTTTGCGCATCAGGGTCGCGCTGCCGACCTTCATCAGCCACAGCCAAATCAAACGCACGGCGATCAAACTAAAATAGATGATCACCACGTAAGCCAGCAGCGTCTCCAGGCTGATGGAATGATCGATACCGGTTTGCGCCACGGTGAAGTTCAAGATGCCCGGCAGCTGCAGCCCAAGCAGAATAAACACCATGCCGTTAAACACGAACTCGAGCATTTCCCAAATATTATTGGTGCGTAAACGCACCAGCGGCATGCTGCGATTCACTTTGGATTGGCCAATCATCATGCCGGCGCTGACGGCGGCCAGGATGCCGGATACGCCGATTCTTTCCGCAATCAGATAGCAGGAAAAGGGCAGTAACAGCGAGAAAATAATCTGAGTGGCGGAATCGTTATACATCCATTTATGGATGAACTTAACCATTTGATTATAGAGAAAAACAATAATGATGCCGCACAGCACCCCACCAATCGATACCTGCAGAAAGGTCAGAAAGGCGCTCTCCAGGGTAAACGCCATCGCGCCGAGCGCGACAGCGATAGAGAAGTTGAGGGAAACCAAACCGGAGGCGTCGTTCATCAACGCCTCCCCTTCGATCACTCTCATCACGGGTTTGGGCATGCGTCCTTTACCGACGATGCCGGACAGCGCCACGGCGTCCGTTGGCGACAGAACGGCGGCCAGGGCAAATGCGGCGGCGAGGGGGATTGACGGGAGCAGGAAGTGAATCAGATAACCCACCCCGACGACCGTGATGATCACCAGCACCAGGGCCAGACAAAGGATTTCTCTGCCGTAATGGATGAACTCTTGCGCCGGCGTTTTCCAACCGTCGGCGAACAGCAGCGGGGGAATAAACAGCATCAAGAAAAGCTCGGGATTGAAGTCGATATGCAATCCAAACTGCGGCCAGGCCAACACGGCGCCAACGATGATTTGCATCAGCGGAAGCGGGATCTGGAAGGGCAAGATGCGCGTCACGACGCCGGACAACGAGACGGTGAGCAATAAGATCAATATGGTGAAGAATGTTTCCATCGTGAACCTTTTGTGGATTTAATTTTTCTCGCCGTTATCAAACGGTTTTTCTGCATGCCGGCGTCAGGCGGGCTCGCCAGCCAAGGCTGAGCAGCGGCCATGGCGGCCGCTGTCGATAAAGATAGCGCAGTTGAGCAAGGCCGGTTCGCCCCGCTTGCCTGTGGGATGGCGCAGACAAACGGGGCAACGGGTTAAGGCAGCGCAAACGCCATCACGTAATCGCCGGTTTCTGTCGAATGCGCGGCGCCGCCGACCACAATAACGATGTATTGCTTGCCGGTTTTAGGCGAAACGTAGCTCATTGGCGTCGCGCTCGCGCCGACCGGCAGCGCATATTTCCAGACTTCTTTGCCGGTGCTGCTGTCGTAGGCGCGCAGATAATAGTCCTGGAAGCCGGCGAAGAAGACCAGGCCGCCGGCGGTCGTCATAGTGCCCGCGTAGGTGGGCATGCCAACCGGCATCGGCAGGTGCGATCTGATGCCCAGCGGCCCCATTTTTTCGGCGGTGCCGGCCGGTATCTGCCAGGCGATCTTTTTGTTTTTGTAATCGACGGCGGTGATCGTGCCGTAAGGGGGTTGGTTGCAAGGCACTTCGAGCGGCGACATCCACATCAACGTGATCATGCCGTATGGCGTGCCGATCATGGGGGAAGGCCCGTGGCCATCGATCACTTTTTGCGGGTACTGTTTCGCGACGCGTTCATAGCTGTCGCGCGCCACTAACCAAAACACGTTCGGAATGCGCACATCGTTCATGTAAGCCATATGGTTCACAGGATCAATCGAC
>NZ_JVEL01000272.1:0-4294 GCF_001076875.1 Serratia sp. 506_PEND | reverse complement strand
CTGACGCGCTGCTGCTGGCCGCCGGAAAGCTGGCCGGGCTTGTGGTCTTCGCGTCCCTCAAGGCCCAACCGCGCCAGCAGTTGCGCCGCTCGCCGCCGCCGCTGATCGCGCCGGGCGTTGGCGTAGATAGCCGGAATTTCGACGTTGCCCAGCGCGCTGAGATCGGGCATCAGGTGGTAACGCTGGAAGATAAAGCCGATATGCTCGCGGCGCAGGCGGGCCAGTTCGTCCGGCGACAGGTGGGCGGCGTTCTGGCCGCTGATGTAGTAGTCGCCGCGATCCGGCACGTCGAGGCAGCCCATGATGTTCATCAGCGTCGATTTGCCGGAACCGGAGGCGCCGATGATCGCCACCAGCTCGCCGGCGGCGATGGTCAAATCGATGTCTTTCAACACCGTCAGCGTCTGACCGCCGTTGGTGTAGGTTCGACTGATGCCTTTTAGCTCGATGATCGCGTTCACAGGAAAATGCCATCCTCAGCCGACTTGGCGGCGGGCTGCGACAGCACCACGGTTTCACCGGCTTTCAGGCCGCTGAGGATCTGAATATCGACGTTGTTGGTGATGCCTGTGGTCACTTCGCGCGTTTCCAGCCGCTGATCCTGAGTCAGCACCTGCACCTGCTGCACTTTTCCTTCGGTTTTATGCACCGCCTGGATCGGCACCAGCAGGGTGTTCTTCGCGTCGCCGAGCAGTAAGGAAACCTGCGCGGTCATGGCGATGCGCAGGCGGTTCTCCGGGTTGGGCACGTCCAGCAGCGCGTTGTAATAGACCGAGGCGTTCGAGGTGCCGGAACCGGACGCGGAGCTGGTGCCGGCGAGCGAGTCGTCTTTCATCACCGATTCCGGCGCCAGCTCGATGGTGCGCAGCGTGGCGTCGTACCGTTTATCCGGATCGGAAAAAATAGTGAAGTACGCCTTTTGCCCCGGTGAAATGCGGGTGATGTCGGCTTCGGAGATCTGCGCCTTGATGGTCATCATATCCAACCGCGCCAGCTTGACGATGGTCGGCGCGCTTTGGCTGGAGTTGACCGTTTGCCCCTGCTGCGTCACCACGGCGATGACGATGCCGTCCATCGGCGCGACCACGCGGGTATAGCCCAGATCGATTTTTTTCTTGTCGACTTCAATCTGCGCCTGTACCAGGCGCGCATTGAGCGAAAGCTGTTCGGCGCGGGTGGTGGCCAGCGTGGCCTCGGCGGTCTCGAAGTCTTCACGCGAGCTGGCTTCGTCGCTCAGCATGCGGCGCTGGCGTTTGAAACGCGATTCCGCCTGCTTCAACTGCGCCTGTTTGGCCTGCAATTCGGCCTTGATGACGTTCAGCGCCGCCTCGGCGTTGCGCAGATCGTTGCGCTGTTGCAGATCGTCGATGTCGGCGATCGGCTGCCCTTTGGTGACGCGATCGCCCAGTTTGACCTTCAGCGATTTGACTTCACCGGAGACCCGCGCACCGACGTTAACGCGCTCGACGGCATCCAGTCGCCCGGTGGCCAGCACGGCGTTCTCGATATCGCCCAGGCGGGCCGGCGCGGTAACGTAATCCTGCTGCGGCGGGCGTTGCCAGTAGATGGCCAGCGCGACAGCGACGGCGATGAAAACGATGGCGGCGATCAACGCCAGACGGCGGGAGGGGAGTTTCAGTGGTGACATACCCAGGTTTTCCATAACGATAAAAGCGGCGGTTCCAGTCTGCCATCATGGCAGCGCCAGCTTGAACTGGCGCTAAACGTGAGGCGCTTTCCCGCTGGAAAGGGGATGGTAAAGGCTTTCCCGCCAAAGATCACGGCGAGTTATTATCCTTCGGGTGTGCAACCGGCTGCAGGGCACGTTATACTGGCTAAAAAACCAGTGTTCATTCATCAGCAGGACAACACCGCCGCCATGATGCCAAACCGCCTCGAGCCGGAACTCGACATTTATCAATACCCGGAGCACCTGCGCGCCTGCCTGGCGCCGTTGCCCAAAGGGCCGGGTGTGTATATGTTTCACGGTCAAAGCGAGAGCCTGCCGCTTTACATCGGTAAAAGCGTCAATATACGCAGCCGGGTGATGGCGCATTTCCGCGCGCAGGACGAGGCTAAAATGCTGCGGCAAACCCGACGCATCAGCTTTATCGAGACCGCCGGCGAGTTGGGGGCACTGCTGCTGGAGGCGCAATTGATCAAACAACAACAGCCGCTGTTCAACAAGCGCCTGCGGCGCTCGAAGCAGCTGTGCGCGCTGCGCGTGCAGGCAGATACGGTGACGATTGCTCACGCCAAAGAGATCGATTTCGCCGTTACGCCCCATCTCTACGGGCTGTTTGCCAATCGCCACGCCGCGCTGGAAAAGCTGCGCGCCATCGCCGACGAGCATCGTTTATGTTACGGCAAGCTGGGGATCGACAAGCTGCCGGCAGGGCGAGCCTGTTTCCGCTACAGCCTGCGCAAGTGCGCGGGCGCCTGCTGCGGCGTGGAGTCGGCGCAGGAGCATGCGCTGCGGCTCGGCGCGGCGCTTGAACAGCTGCGCATCGCCTGTTGGCCGTTCGCCGGGCGAGTGGCGTTGGAAGAACAGGGCGAGACGCTGCGTCAGTACCATGTGATTCACAATTGGTTTTATCTGGGTTCGGTCAACAGCCTGGCGCAGGCGCAGCGGCTCCAGAGTGCGGCCAGCCATTTTGATAGCGATGGCTACAAGATTTTGTGCAAGCCACTCATGGCCGGCGATTATCGGATTATTGAGCTGCCGTAATGCCATAACGCTATCGATAACCTAAGACTTATCTGTAAATTCAGGGCATTATGCTAAAAAAGCTTGAGTCCATAATGTTGTTATGGATAATGACGCCCCGAAGCGAAGGAATGCGCTATTAACTCAGTTGGCAGAGTGATTGGTTTTATAATGGCTTGTTTTGGCTTGAAAATTGATAGACGCGGGTTCGAGTCCTGCATAGCGCGCCAGCTTTCTTTCCTTCATCTCACTGCGCTTATCGTAAAGCGCACCCGGGTTGATTTGCACTATCGGCTCCTCGTTGGGATTTTCGGGTGTGCTTTACCGTAACCGCTGGCTTTCCTTCCTCTTTCCCTTTCGATCCTTTGCTAAACTGTAATCAGGCAGGCTTGCTGCCCGGCAACAGGAGGTCGATATGTCTCACTCCGAGCAACTGCAGGAACTCTTGCAACGCGTCGCCGCCCTCGAGGCGAGAGAGAAAGCGCTGAGCGCCGCGTCCAACGCTTATCAGGCGATTATCACCACCATGTTGGGCAATATGGAGAAGACCGAACGTGACCGGATCATCGCGATGATCGATCAGGCTCATGAAATCGCTTACGCCCGCGCCATTCAACGCAGCAACGAACCGCAAAAGCAGAAGATCAAACAGGCCGACGATGTGGCCCAGCGTATGTTCATGTTTGCACAAGGCAAGGCCGCCCAGCCGCGCTGAAGCCGAACTATAACAGTTGCCGCCATTAAGTTGGCTAACTGATCTACCCGGCGAAACTGTACTTGTGTTACTTTTAGCGGTGAGATTTGATGGCAATGCTGTTTCCAGCATAAGGTTGTAACGATGGACGCGATTAAAAGCATCTTGGTTAAAGAGATTGAACAGATCAATCGGCGTGAAGGGCGGGACGGCAAGCCGCGCTTCAACAGCGAATTCGCCCGCACTCACCGCTATCTGTGCCTTGCCATGTTCGCCGGTTATTTCGCGGTGATCGCCGTGATGTATCAGGTGCCGTACATGGGAATATATGCCTTCCTGGGCTTCACCGCTTTCGTGCTGTTCATGTTCGCCATGCTGCTGATCGAGATCCGGCCGGTGTACCGCTTCGAGGACATCGGGGTGTTGGATCTGCGAGTTTGCTACAACGGCGAGTGGTACTTCACCCGCGCGCTGTCGCCTTATGCGGTGCAGCAGCTGCTGGATGAGCCATCTATCGGCGCCGCGCTGAAACAGAAGATGCGCGTGATCATCGGCAACAAGGGCGAAATCGACTTCTACGACGTGTACGACATGGCCTACGGAAAAAAGCCGCAGGATGAGACACCTCAGTTGGCGGCGGCAAACTGAAAGGTTTCCGGCCGGCGGCTTGTCGATTATACTCAGCGTTTGAACGCGAAGCAGAATGAGGACCAAGCGATGAGTGATGATATTTTCGATTTTGATATCGATGCCGAACTGGCGAAAGCCGAAGAAAAAGCGGCGCAGAAGGTAAAAGAGGTCCCCGAGTTCCTCGAAGACGAAGCGGACTGTGAAGGTTGCAAGATCTGATCGCCTGCCCCATAAAAAAAACCGCCGCGGCGGTTTTTTTTATG
>NZ_JVEL01000271.1:0-210 GCF_001076875.1 Serratia sp. 506_PEND | reverse complement strand
CCGAGCATCATGTACCAGGGTTTACCGTACACGGCCCCCTGACCAGGCAGAGCCTTCAGTGCCTGTGCCCAGCAGTCCAGGAACCGTTGCTGGCCGTCAACAAACACCTGCAGCGGATCTTTTTGCCGGCTCTCCTGTAATCGTTGCGCCTGCCGGGCGTTGCGCATATGACGTCCTACCCGCCACAGCATGACAATGCAGGCCAGCCAC
>NZ_JVEL01000270.1:0-2531 GCF_001076875.1 Serratia sp. 506_PEND | reverse complement strand
ATGTGATTCGTTTTTATTAATTTTATTAAAAGTATTTTTCATACGAACTCCTTTCGTTTTTTGACAGAAGCATATTCCTTATGCTTAGAATATGTATAATGCAGAAGATAAAAATGTCAATGCATAGGTTGAATGAATAAAGAATCTATTGCTGAAATGAAACAACGTTTTCAGGGCATTTTGCGTTGTTGGTTTTGGTTTTGATGTTCTTTTTTAACCGAAGGGCGAAAAAGCAAGGTCAACTTGAGAAGCGTAGCTTCGATAAGTTAGCCCTTGCTTTCTTCCGCTAAAAGTAGTGATGAGTTCTTGACATTCTTAAAAAATATAGTAGTGGTATATTATGTTTTTTATAAGGAAAAATAAAAATGAAGAAAAAAGATTACATAATTACATTCACAGTGCTATTTTTATTTGTACTATCTTTCATTTCTATCTTTGTTATAGATTATTCGTGGGGTAAGAATAGGGGGTTTGGTGAGGTTTTACTTATGATATCTCCGGTTTTATATCTGTTTTTATTTCCATTTATATTCCCTCCAATGCAAAACAAGAGTAAAAATAATCCACTTGTGTAACAAGTGGATTTGATATGTTATTGTGCGGGACTGTTTTCAGAAATGTCGAAGAAATAACTGAGAGTTTTATGTGCAATAGTGTAAATTATGTTAGCTAATGATAATGCCGCCACCCATACCAGAATTAAATATCCTAAAACACTCTGGAAAAAATAGGGAAATAAATTATTTGTAGAGTCAGGTAATGCGTCGAGACACAAAGTTAGAGCAGATGCAGTCGCTGCTATGGCATATAATAGCTCAGCATGAGGTTTAATCCGTTTATAAAAAGCAGAAAGCCCAAACGATATTATTATAGGTGGGGCCAATAAAAAGTAATTAGATGTATCCATTCCATTATTTTCTTTCCTATATATTAAATATGCAACCGTCAATAAACCTAATATCATTAGACCTAATGCTGATAAATTCCAGTAACGAAGTATTTTATTATTCATTTATTAATATCGCTCTCATCAATTATCTGATATTTAAATTCATACAGCTTCTTTCGATCTGCTGCCGCCAAATAACAATTGGAAATATTTTCTTTATTTGGAATTATTAGCATGAGAAAAAAAGGCCTTGTATGACCTGATTTGATAAACAAGTCTTGGATACTGCGGATATCCGTTCCTGATGGGGTTGCTACGGCTTCGTTATGTGTATGCCAATCACCTAAGTAATGAAATCCGTCTTCGAAAAACGAAATGATATCTTCTTTGGCTTTTTTCTCATTTAACTTGAAGAAATTTCTTTTCCTCAAGTCAAAAGGGCTTGGTGTGGTTATTTTATTGATTTCAATCTCTGAGTCATTGAGATTATTGGAAAATAACATTCCCCCAGATTCTTTACTAAAACAGTGAGTTTGACGGTGAGAAAATAATTCATCTACTATGCTTTGGCTGATGCATATTTTAAAATCTAATTCGGCACAATGAAATTTATGCATCACGTTTTTCCCAATTAGAATTTTCAAAAACAAGAGGTATGATACAATCACCCTTTTCTGGATTTCCGAATTGTGCTATCCATTTATCATTCCATTTTCCACCCAATTCTAAAAGTTCTGCTTCTCTTCCTAAATAACTATAAGCAAAAGATTCATTTGAAAAACGATCCATAATAAGATCTATTACTGTTCTTGCAGTTAGAGCATGTAAATTAGTCAATGGGATAGCTCCGTATGGCTGGAACTCTCCGGCACATGCAGCTATTCTTTTGCGAGTATTTTCTTTCCAGTAAGTAGCAGGATATTTTAATGCACCAATATATTTACCTTCTGTAATATGCCAGCTATTAAAAGCATTAGAATCCACTTGGTTGACTATTACATGCCCAGCCATCGCATGAGCTTCAACAAATGCAAAGACAATAGCACCAAGAATGTCTTCCGACTGTCTTTTAATTAACTGCTGTTCAGTATTCCAATGTGCAGTGCAGCTTACTATAATATCGGCTTCTGCAATTTTTTGGTTATTCTTGGAATCTTCTGTCCAATCTTCATTAAAAGCTTCTATATAGGCATTTGGAAACTCTTTCCGTAGCCTTGAGGCAAGAGCTAATGCTTTATTTTTATAAACAGAATCAAATCCTAATAGATGACGAGAGAAGTTTTCACTCTTCATTAAATCATCATCCCAAAGCATCATTTTTCTAATGCCTGATTGAAGTAACAGTCTTGATACCGAAGATCCTACTGAACCACATCCGACGATAGCTACTTTATGTTCAGAGATTTTCTTGTAAGTTTTGTTATGCTCACGGCCCGTTAACCAAGAATCGTCAGAACGGTCAACTATGAGATTTTCTGTTTTAGTTTGGCCTATTCTATTTTTTAAAATCTTTCCATCGATGTAATTTCTATATCCATCTAATAAAGCTGTATTTCTGAATCGGCCCCGACTAAGACCTCTGGTATCGAAGCGGTCTGAGGCAAGATCACTAACGCCCTTGGGAATCTGTATTCCTATAATA
>NZ_JVEL01000269.1:0-505 GCF_001076875.1 Serratia sp. 506_PEND | reverse complement strand
GCCAGCAAAAAAGCCGCGCTGGCCTCCGCGCTGGGTGAATATTTCGAGCGCCTGTCCACCAACTACTTCTTTGCCGATTTCTATCTGGGCCGGCAGATCGCCGAAGGCGACTTCGTGCACTACCCGAATGAGAAATGGTTCCCGATCCCTGAAGACGACGCGCTGCCGGCCGGCATCCTCGACGAACGCCTGCACGCCTTCTACGATCCGCAGCAAGAGCTGAGCGCCAGCGATCTGGTCGATCTGCAGTCCGGCAACGCCGATCGCGGCGTGTGCGCGCTGCCGTTTACCCGTCAGTCCGACCAGCAAACCGTGTACATCCCGATGAATATCATCGGCAACCTGTATGTTTCCAACGGCATGTCCGCCGGCAACACCGCCAACGAAGCGCGCGTGCAGGGCCTGTCGGAAGTGTTCGAGCGTTATGTGAAAAACCGCATCATCGCCGAATCCATCAGCCTGCCGGCGATCCCGGACGAAGTGCTGAACCGCTACCCGGGCGTGG